>JADFPK010000148.1 GCA_022562375.1 Pseudomonadota bacterium | reverse complement strand
ATACTGCGCTAGGCGCCGGGCAGCCAATCGCCGGGGCGCTCGGGCGCGCCGGAGGCGGTAAAGGCGCCTAGGGATCGGTGAACCGCCGCGGCGATGTCTCGAGGGGGGCGTATCTTGCTGCGGAGATAGGGCAGCAGATGGGACGAGAATATCCACCCGTCGCCATGCCGGCGGTGGAAGCGGTAAGCGCGCGACAGCGCCCGGCGGTAGGCCTGGAGCTTCCGGGCATCGCTGACGCCGGGCGTCTCCGTCATCAGGTAATAAAGCGCCAATACGGATTCGTAGCGGCTTCGGCGTTGCTGGGCGGAAAGCCGCCCCGGCGCGTTCACCGGGACCAGGCCCACCGGCGCCTGGACATGCGCCCCGGGCCCGGCGGCGAAGAGTCGCAAGAACAGCATCTGGTCGGGCGAGACCAGGCGCTCGTCACAGCCGCCGATCCTATGGTAATAGTCCCGGGCGATCAGCATGGAGGTGGAGTTGGCCGGGCAGTTGCGGATGAAACGCTCGAGCCCGTCGGTCATCAGCTCCGATGACGGTTCCCCCGGCGGTTCGCCGAGATAATCTTCATCCCCCTCCCCCTCCTGGTCCCCTTCATGGTCATAGGCGCCAAGATCGCCCCAGGCGTGCGCCACCCCATGCTTTGCCGCCGCCGCCAGCAGCCAGCCCGTGGCGCCCGGCACCAGCACGTCATCGCCGTCCACCAGCTTGATCCAGGGCAAACCGGCGGCCTCGACGCCGGTATTGGTGGCCTTGGACGCACCCGCGTTCGCCTGGCGGATGACCTCGACCGCGTGGGGCCAGTCCGCCGTCATCCGTTCGATCAGATCGGCGGAGCCGTCGGTCGAGCCGTCATCGACGAAGATGAATTCGCGTTCGAAATCACCGCATTGGGCGCGAAGCGCCGGCAACACCGCCGCCAGGTAGGGCGCCTTGTTGTAGATGGTGATGACGAAAGACACGGCTGGCATGGGCGCTCGCTCCGGATTTCGCGGCGACGGTCGAGGGTCCGCCGGAGAGCCTGAAAAAAGCACCAAAATCAGACGCGATCAAGGACGCAGGACATCTCTTGGGGCGGTCGCACCCGGCTTGAGTAACCGAAGGCGATGGGGCTAAATGGCCAGAACCTGCAAACAAGCGGAGAGGCAACGCCATGAAAGCGCGCATCAAATGGACGGGGGAGCGCACGTTCCTGGGTGAATCGGGGACCGGTCACACCGTCCCGTTGGGGACCACCAAGGGGCCCGATGGCCGGTCCTTGTGTCCGAGCCCGATGGAACTGGTGCTGATCGGCACCGGCGGCTGCACCGCCTGGGACGTCGTCCAGATCCTCGAGAAGGGCCGCGAGCCGATCGAGGGCTGCGTCGTCGAGCTCGACGCCGAGCGCGCCGATGAGGACCCCATGGTGTTCACCCGCATCCACATGCGCTTCATCGTAACCGGCCGCGGCCTTGCCCGCGCCAAGGTCGAGCGCGCCATCAAGCTCTCCGCCGATAAATACTGCTCGGCCTCGGCCATGCTCGCCAAGACCGCGGACATCACCCACGAATTCGAGGTCATCGACACCGGCGGCGGATAGGGCGGCCGCGAATGTCGTCTCGGACGGCGATTTGATATAGGGTGAAGACGTGCCGGCAGGGAGCACACAAGGCGTTCGAACCGGCGTGCGCGCTCTTTGAACGAACGAACCGGTAACAAGGGGAACCCATGGGCGACGATGAACTGGCTTATCTGAGCCTGGCCCGTCAGGCGCGCCTCATCGAGAAGCGCGAGCTCTCGCCCGTCGACCTGGTGGGGCTTTATCTTCGCCGCATCGAGCGCTTCGACCCCTACCTCAACAGCTACATCACCGTTTGCGCGGCCGCCGCGCTGGCCCGGGCGCGCCAGGCCGAGGCCGAGATCGCCGCCGGCGACTACCGGGGTCCGCTGCACGGCATCCCCTACGGCGTCAAGGACCAGTTCAACACCAAGGGGATACTGACGACGCTCGGCTCCGCCATCCTCGCCGACAATGTCCCCGACCATGACGCCACGGTGATCGAGCGCATGGACGGGGCCGGCGCGATCCTGCTCGGCAAGCAGAACATGCACGAGTTCGGCAAGGGCAGCACCAACCGCTTCCACTTCGGTCAGCCGCACAATCCCTGGGACCTCGCCTATCACGCCTCGAGCTCATCCAGCGGCTCGGGCTCCGGGCCGGCGGCGGGGCTCTGTTCGGGCGCCTTGGGCGAGGACACCGGCGGGTCCATCCGCGGCCCGGCCTGGGCCAGCGGCATCGTCGGGCTAAGGCCGACCTATGGCCGGGTCAGCCGCTTCGGCGCCGTCATGTACGCCTACACCCAGGACACCATCGGTCCGCTGGCGCGCAGCGTCGAGGACTGCGCCATCCTGCTGCAAGCGATCGCCGGTCACGATCCCAGGGATCCGCTGTCCAGCACCCGCGAAGTGCCGGATTATCGTGGCGCTCTGACGGAAGGCCTCGACGGCTTGCGCATCGCCGTGGTCAGCGAAATGACCTGGATGGAGAACACCCACGCGGAGGTGGCGGACGCGGTCAAGGCCGCCATCGAGGTCCTCGCCTCGCTCGGCGCATTGGTGACGGAAGTGTCGCTGCCGCTGGTGAAGTACGCCGTCCCCTTGCAGATGTTGACGTCCGACGCCGACGCGGCCGGGGTGTTCGTGCACAAATGGCTGCGCACCCGCTGGTCCGATTTCGACGTCGGCACGCGCTCTCGCGCCGCCGCGGCGGCGATCGTGCCGGCGGCGGTCTATACCCGCGCCATGCGCGCCCGCGCCCTCGTCCGCGGTCAGATCCTCGACGCCTTCGCCGATCATGACGCCCTGATCAGCCCGACCAGCCCGACACCCTTGAAACGGATCGAGGAGGCCCGCGAGGTCGTCGAGACGCCGGCGGATATGGTGAAGAACGTCCTGTCGACGCGGCGGCTATGCACCTTTCCCTACAGCATCGCCAACGTGCCCGTCATCGCCGTTCCCATCGGCTTCGGCTCGTCGGGCCTGCCGCTTTCGCTGCAGATCGCCGCCCGGCCGTTCAACGAGGAGATGGTGTTCCGCATCGCCCACGCCTATGAACGGGCGACGCCGTGGCACGAGAAGCACCCGGATCTCGAGCAAACCATAGCCCGGGCGGGGGTGCTGGCGGCGGCGGGGGAATAGCGATGGAACTGACGACGGAACAGGTGCGCGAGATGGCCAGGGCGATCGGTCTCGATATTCCCGACGCCGACCTTACGGGCATCGCCATCCGCCTCTCCGGCCTGCTCACCGTCATGGAGGAGATCGAGCGCGACATCGGCGATCGCATGGACGAGGTCGATCCCGTGCCCCCGGTCTACCCCCGCGAGGAGTTCTAGAACGCGACCCGGCGCGCCCCCGCCTCCTTCGGCTTCCCGGACGGGGTTGGCGGCTTCCCGGACGGGGTTGGGGTTGGAACGGGGCGGAAGATGCCGCCGCCCCTGAACGCCCCGGCCTTGCCCCAGGGGCCGGCGCTTCTGACCCGGATCCAGCGGAAGGCGGCCCGGGTCTGCCGCGCCGCGATGACCCGGTTTCCGACCAAGAGCGCCACCCTCATCCGGCCGTTCATATCCCGATTCCGCACGGTGCAGGACGCCGCCTGGCCGGTGACGGTGAACCGCGCCGGCACCCGGCCTCTGAACGTCCCGCGCTCGATGGCGCCCGATTTATTCACCACCCGGCACCGGCCCTCGATCTTGAGCGTCGGCAAGCCCGAGACATCGATAACGAAGGTGTGGAGCGCCGGGTCCTTTGGCTTTTCCTCGGCCGCTCCCTTGGCCTGGCGCGCCGGCGCCGGCGGTGGCGGCGCCGGGCGGCCGCCGGGAAGCTCGGGGCCGAGGAGGGCGCCATGGACCCAGCCGACGCGGCCCGAGGTGTCGAACATGCCGACCCTGACCCACCGGCGGCGGCGCTCGAACTCGATCACCTTGTGGCCTTGGCGCAGTCTCTTGACGATCCGGGCCTTGCGGCTCGGCGCCTTGCGCACGTTGGCGATCTCGCTCTTGACGTAAAGGATCTGCCCGGGCGTGGCGTCCGGCGTCGCCGGCGCGCCGAGGATCATCAGCAACGCCAGCGCGCCGGCCCACCTGTGCGGCCGGAACCGCTTCGGCGTGGCGAAGGCCCAAGGCTTCAATGTTGGTCCGCTATCCATCGCCTTCCAGGCTACCTTGCGGGACCGGCCATGTCACCTTCGCGCACGGTCTTTCGCCAGGCCTTCGCCACGCCGAAGCGGCTTCGGCCGCGCAGGCGGGCCCATGGCGCGGCTCAGCCGTCAGGGCTCAGCCGATCCAGCGGCCGAAGCGCACCATGCGGCTTCCCGCCTCGGCGTGGTAGCTCGGCATGATGAGGACGCAGTCGTCGTGGGGCGTCGTGATCTCCTGCCCGCCGTCGGTGGCGATCACGGTGCCGGCGGCGGGGATCTCCTCGAGGCCGGTGAAGCGTTCGACGAACCGGAAGGTATCGGTCCTGGCGGTGACGCCGTCCGTCACCTCGAGCATCCTTTGCTCGCCCGGCGGGTTCACCGTCAGATGCGCGTCCGCGAAGGACGGCTCGATGACGCCAAGGGCTTTGAGGAAATAGAGCGCGGTATCGATGGCGACGGTGGCGGTGCCGCCTTGCCAGTGCTGGCCGCATTCGACCAGCAGGGCGGTCTTGTCGTTGGCCGTGTCGTTGAAAGGCCCATACTCGATCATGCGCAGACCCTTGACGTGTCCCGGCCCGCACACCACCGTTTCCGGGTATCCGACCCGGCGCGCGAGCCGGCGTTCCTTCTCATGCCCGTGGACCAGCATCAACGGCTGCGACGGAGTCTGCATGGAGTGGAGGTCAAGCAGGTAATCCGCCTGCTCGATCACGGCGCGCATTTCCCGCGCCCGGGCGAGCTCCGTGCTTTGCCGCGGGCCGTCGAGCGTTTCGGTGCTCCAGACGCGGTTGAAGTCCTCGTCGAGGAATCGTGACGCCCCGGGGTTGGCGGCATCGAAGGTCTCGTAGGCCGCGACATTGGCGAAACCGAGCGTCAGGGTGCCCTTCGGCGGGCGGAGGTCGTGGCGGAACAGGAAATCGACGGCGATGGCGCCGCAAATCTCATTGCCATGGGTAAGGGCGTTCACCAACACATGGGGGCCGGGGACGGCGGCCCGGAAGCTGTGGACATAGTC
>JADFPK010000147.1 GCA_022562375.1 Pseudomonadota bacterium | reverse complement strand
GCGGGCCACGTCGATAAGGTGTCGCAAAAGGTCCGGGACTTGCTGATCCCCGTATGATCCCGTTTCGCCGCCGCGCCGGTTGACGGGTGAGGTCCTGCCGCCTAGGTTCGGGCCTCAAGTTTTGGTTTCCTCAAGCAAGAGCGTACGGGGTGGCGCCGGGATGAGCGATATTCTGAGGCCCGCCATGGAGAGCCGGGCCTGGCCGTTCGAGGAGGCGCGAAAGATCCTCGACCGTCTGGGCGGCGCCGGTCCCACGGGTCTGCCCGGCAAGGGTCACGTGCTGTTCGAGACCGGTTACGGTCCCTCCGGCCTGCCCCATATCGGCACCTTCGCCGAGGTCGCGCGCACCACCATGGTGCGCCACGCCTTCGCCCGGCTTTCCGCCATACCGACGCGCCTGGTCGCCTTTTCCGACGACATGGACGGCCTGAGAAGGGTGCCCGACAACATCCCCAACCGGGAGATGTTGGCGGAGCATCTCGGCAAGCCCCTGACCTCCATCCCCGACCCCTTCGGCACCCACGAGAGCTTCGGCCATCACAACAACGCCCGGCTCAAGGGGTTCCTCGATGAATTCGGCTTCGACTACAGCTTCGAGAGCGCCACCGAGTGTTACCGTTCGGGCCGCTTCGATGAGGCGCTCCTGAACGTGCTTCGCCATTACGACGAGATCACCGAGGTCATCCTGCCGACGCTGGGGCCCGAGCGGCGCGCCACCTACAGCCCCTTCCTGCCGGTCTGCCCGAAGACCGGACGCGTCCTCCAGGCGCCGGTGATCGCCCGCGACGGGGACGCCGGCACCATTGCTTACGAGGACGAGGACGGCAAAACCTGCGAGGTTCCGGTGACCGGCGGGCACTGCAAGCTGCAATGGAAGGCCGACTGGGCGATGCGCTGGGTGGCGCTGGGCGTCGATTACGAGATGTCGGGCAAGGACCTGATCGAGTCGGTGAAGCTGTCGGGGCGGATATGCCGCATCCTCGGCGCCAAGCCGCCCGAGGGGTTCACCTACGAACTCTTCCTCGATGAGAACGGCGAGAAGATCTCCAAGTCCAGGGGCAATGGCCTGGCGGTCGAGGAGTGGTTGCGCTACGCGCCGCCCCAATCCCTATCGCTTTTCATGTATCTATCGCCGCGCAAGGCCAAGCGCCTTTATTTCGATGTCATCCCGCGCCACGTCGACGACTATCTCTCCCATGTCGCCAAGTTCGCCCAACAGGAGGTTCCCGAGCGACTGGCCAATCCGGCCTGGCACATCCACGACGGCGACCCGCCCCAGGCGGAGGCGCGCCTCGGCTTCGCCATCCTGCTCAACCTCGCCAGCGTCTGCAACACCGAGGACAGGGCGGTGCTCTGGGGGTTCGTTTCGCGCTACCTGCCCGAGGCCACGGCCGATAACGCGCCGGTCCTCGATGCCCTCGTCGGCCACGCCATCAATTACTACCGCGACATCGTCAAGCCGGCGAAGAGTTACCGCAAGGCGAACGAGATGGAGCGGTCCGCGCTCTCGGATCTGGCCGGGACGCTCGAGGCCCTTCCCGCCGGCGCCAGCGCCGAGGACATCCAGGCCGAAGTCTACGAGGTCGGCAAGCGCCACCCCTTCGGCGACTTGAAGTCCTGGTTCCGGGCGCTTTACGAGATCCTCCTGGGCCAGACCCACGGCCCCCGCATGGGCTCTTTCTTCGCCCTCTATGGGCTCGGCGAAACCGTCGCCCTGATCCGCCGGGCGATCGAAGGCGAGGATCTGGCCGTCGGCTAGGGCCGACGATAATCACACCCGTTTATCCCTGACGCAGGTGCGGGCGAAGTCGAAGTAAAGTTCGCGCGCTTGCTTGTAGAGCGGCCCCGGCTGCAGGTCGCGGTCCTCGATGCGGATCGCGGGGGAGACCTTGGCGTAATTGCCGGTCGAGAACACCTCGTCGGCGGCGCACACTTCGGCGTAACCGAGCGTCCGTTCGACGACTTCGGTGCCGGCGTCGCGCAACAGCCCGATCACCCGCTGGCGGGTGATGCCGTCCAGGAAGGTGCGGTTGGGCACCGGCGTGTGCACGATGCCGTCGGTGGCGATGAAAAGGTTGGCGGTGGCGAACTCGGCGACATTGCCGTTCATGTCGAGCACCACGGCGTTCTTGTAGCCCTTCACCTTGGCTTCGCGGAGCGCCCGGGCGTTTTGCGGATAAAGGCACGAAGCCTTGGCCTCGGTCGGCGCCGTCTCCGGGCTCGGCCGGCGGGTACTCGAAAGGCACGCCGAGAACCCCGTCGGCTCCGGCAAGGGCAGTTCGAACAGCGAAAGGACGAACCGGGTGCTGTCGGGCTCGGGCACGACGAAGCCGTCCTCGGCATAGAACAGCGGGCGGATATAGAGCTCCGTGCCCTCGGGGAACCGGCCGATGCCCTGCCACGCCAACTCCTCGATCTCACGGGCGTCGACGGTGGGCGCCAACCCCATCGCCAGGGCCGAACGGACCGTGCGGGCGCAATGGCGGTCGAGATCGGGCGCGGTGCCGCCGAACGCCCTGGCGCCGTCGAAAGCGACCGAGGACATCCACGCGGCGTGGGTCATCGGCCCCATGATCGGCGGGTTGCCCTGGCGCCATTCGCCGGCGATGTAATGCAGCGCGCTCATTTACCTCGGGGCGCCAGGCACGGCTACTGGTTTACCCACACGATGCGGGACATCCAGACGATGTCGTCGATGTTCAAGCTGATGGTGGGGTGGGCGGCGTTCACCGATCCGAGTTCCAGCTTGCGGGCGGTCTTGCGCGTCAAATCCTTGGCCATGACCTCGCCCTCGGCGGTCTTGACGACGATCCTGTCGCCGCGGCGGATATCGGCCGCCGGGGAGACGATGATGGTGTCGCCGTCCCGGTACACCGGCTCCATGCTGTCGCCCGAAATCTCCAGCGCGAAGGCGTTGGCATCGCCGATATCGGGAAACAGGACCTCGTCCCAGCCGGTGGCCACCGGATACCCGGCGTCGTCGAAATAGCCGCTCCGGCCCGCCTCGGCGTAACCGATGATGGGAATCCTCTGCACCACGCCATCGCCGGTGCCGCCGAAAAGCGCGACGAAATTGCCCAGCGAACAGCCGGTCGCATCGAGCACCTTGGACACGCTCTCGGTGCCCGGCCAGCGCTTCCTGCCGCCGGCGGTGACGCGCTTGCTCTTGTTGAAGGTGGTCGGGTCCAGGCCCGAGCGCCGCGCCAGTCCCGAGGGGCTGAGGCCGTTCTGCCGGGCAAGGGCGTCGATGGCGTTCCAGATGTCGGCGTGTCTCAACATGGCTAGCCCCCCTTATAACCAACTAGTCGTGATCGCACTAGGAATAAAGCCTCAACAAAGGTGCTAGTACTTACTTTCATGGGAGGGTAATACATATGATCGTCTTTTCGCCGCCTCCGGGGTGGAGGCGTCGCGCCGGATGATGCTCCGGGACGTTCATCACCGGTCAAGGGTAAGGGATTGGCAACGATGGATACTTACCGGGCCATCGGACCGCTGTTACGCCTTTTGCCCGCCGAGACCGCCCATGGCCTCGCTCTTGGGGCACTGAGGCTGGGCCTGGTGCCGCCGGCGCCGGCGATGGACGATCCGATGCTCGCCTGCCGCGTTTGGGGACGGGATTTCGCCAATCCCATCGGCCTTGCCGCCGGTTTCGACAAGGACGCCCAGGTCATCGACGCGATGCTGGGCGCCGGCTTCGGTTTCGTCGAGGTCGGCACCATCACGCCCGAACCGCAGGCCGGCAATCCAAGGCCCCGCCTGTTCCGCTTGAGCGAGGACGAGGCGGTGATCAACCGTCTCGGCTTCAACAGCGCCGGCATGGCCGCCGCCGCCGCCGGCCTCGAACGCCGCCGGCAATCGGGGCGGCGATTGGCCGGTCCCATCGGCATCAATCTCGGCATGAACAAGGACACGGTGGACGCCGCCGCCGATTATGCCGCCGCCGCGGAACTCCTCGCCCCCTACGCCGATTATCTCGCCATCAACGTATCCTCGCCCAACACCCCGGGCCTGCGGGGGTTACAGAACCGCGCCCGGCTCGAGGACCTGCTGGCCAGGGTCGGGGCGGCGCGGACGAGGGCCGCCGGCGCCGGGGGGCCGCCGCTGGTGCTCAAGATCGCGCCCGATCTCGATGATGAAGATTTGGCCGAGATCGCCGAACTGGCGTTATCGGGGGCGATAGACGGGCTCATCATCGGCAACACCACCATCGCCCGGCCCGCGGGCTTGAGGAGCCGGCGCAAATCGGAAGCCGGGGGGTTGAGCGGCCGGCCCCTGTTCGCGCTTTCGACCGAGATCCTCGGCAAGATGTACCGGCTGACCAAGGGCGAGATTCCCTTGATCGGCGTCGGCGGGATTTCCTCGGCCGAGGACGCGCTGGCCAAGATCCGCGCCGGCGCCTCGCTGGTGGCGCTCTATTCGGCGCTGATCTATCAAGGCCCCGGCCTGGTTTCGCGCATCAAGGCCCGGCTCCCGGAATTGCTCGCCGCCCAAGGCTTTTCCGGTCTCGGCGACGCCATCGGCGCCGATCACCGGGGCTAAGGTCCCTCTCGGTCCCGCTACAGGCCTCATTTCCGGCCCGATTCGGCCCCGTTTTGGCCGATTCCCGAGGCCTTTGAAAACGCCCGAATGCCTTCACCGGAAGGATTTATTAACTCTATTTCAAGACCTTGACCACAAAGTGACCGGGAGGGTTCTCAAGCATTTTGGTGGCATGGCCTTTTTCAAGCATCTTCTCATCTTCGCCTCCTACGCGTTCATCGCGGCGGTCGTGGCGGTGGCGACGCCAAGCACCTTCCCGGTGATCGACACCAATTTGGCGCTCGTCATCGGTGGACTGGTGCTGGTCGGCTCGATGGCGCTGCACGAGGTCTTCGCGCGCCGCGAACGGGACTACGCGACGGCTCAGCGGTTCTATTCCCTGCAGCAAGCCTACATGCAGCTCAAGGAGGACGTCGGCCTGGTGCGCCGGTCCTCATCGCGCATCGAGGAGGCGCTGGAGTTGGGGCCGGACGGCAAGCCGAAGAACATCGGACCCGACATGGACAAGGTCGTCGCCGAGGTCAGGGTGTTGCAGAGCCTGATCGAACAATTATCGACCAAGCGCGCCACCGAACAGAAGCAAGAGGAAAAGGCATCCCCGGTCAACGGCCGCACACGGGTCAACGGCATGCCGCTGCCGACCCGCGCCATCGGGCGTGAAGGG
>JADFPK010000146.1 GCA_022562375.1 Pseudomonadota bacterium | reverse complement strand
TCATCTTGACCGGACGCTTGATCTCCTTGGCGATCAGCGCCGCCTCGATGGTGTAATCGCCGCGCGACCGGCGCCCGAAGCCGCCGCCCATGTAGGACTGGTGGTGGATCACCTGGCCGGTCTCGAAGCCGAGCGCCTTGGCGATCCCCGCGCGTGAGCGGCCCGGCGCCTGGGTGCCCTCCCAGACCTCGACGCGATCCCCCGCCGCGTTGAAGCGGGCGACGGCGTTCAAGGGCTCCATCTGGGCGTGATAGCCGAGATCGGAACGGAACTCCGCCTTATAGGTCTTGGCCGCCTGGGCGAAGGCCGCCTTGTCGTCGCCGATCTTCTGGATGGTAATGATCTTGGCCTTGGGATCGCCGGCGATCTTGGCGTAGTCGGTCTCGAGCGCGGTCTCGGAATCGAAGCCCTCGGCCTTGGCCCCCTTCCACTTGACCTCGAGCGCACTACGGGCGGCGAGGACTCGTTCGAAACTGTCGGCGACGACGGCGATGCCCTGCTCCAGCTTGACCGTGCCGAGCACACCCTTCATGGCCTTGATCTTGGCCTCGTTCCAGCTTTCGGGCTTGCCGTTTTGCACCGGCGAATGGACGGTGCTGGCATAGACCATGCCGGGAAGCTGAACGTCGATGGAGAATTGGGCGGTGCCGTTGACCTTGCCGGGAATGTCCCGGCGCGGCACGGACTTGCCGATGAGGCGGAATTCGCTCTTTTTCTTGAGCGCGCCCTTGTCGACCTCAGGCAGCGTCGCCGGCACCTTGGCGAAAGACGCGATCTCGCCGTAACTCATGCGCCGGCCCGATTTCGCATGCACGACCTTGCTCGGTTCGGTGGTCAATTCGCTGACCGGCACCTTCCATCTCGCGGCCGCCGCGTCGAGCAGCACCTTGCGCGCCTGGGCGCCGGCGAGGCGCATCTGATGGTAGTACATCATCACCGCGCGGCTGCCGTAGATGCCCATGCTGTAACTGACGCGCCCGCGCCTCTTGCGGGCGTAGCCGTAGATCTTGGGAACGGCCGGCGCCCATTCGAGGACGACCTTGTCCCAATCGGCGTCGAGCTCCTCGGCCAGGATCAGCGGTACGCTGGTCATCGACCCCTGCCCCATTTCGGCGCCAGGCGTGAAGATGGTGATCACGTCGTCGGGCGCGATACGAACCCAGGCGGTAATCTTCTGGGCCATGGATTTGGCCCGGGCCGGGGTGAGGAGGCCGGCGCCGTTGGCGCCGAGCGCGATGGCGAAGGTCAGCCCGCCGGTCCCCGCCAGGAACCCACGGCGTGTGACCCTAGGACCGCCGGAGTTCGATTGTGTCTCTATGGTCATGGCTTAGCCCTCCCTCGCGGCCAGTTGGATCGCGCTGATGATCCTGTTGTAGGTGCCGCAGCGGCAGATGTTGCCGTTCATGTGCCGCACGATGTCGGTCCGGCTCGGCTTCGGGTTCTTGGCCAGCAGTTCCGCCGCCTTCATGATCTGCCCCGACTGACAGTAACCGCACTGGGGCACCTGTTCGGCGACCCAGGCCTTCTGCAGGGGATGGGACGAATCGGGCGACAGCCCTTCGATGGTGAGGACACGGGCGTCCTTGACCGCCGAAACTTCCGTCTGGCAGGACCGCACCGCCTTGCCGTTCACATGGACCGTGCAGGCGCCGCAAAGGCCGGCGCCGCAACCGTACTTGGTGCCGGGCAGCTTGAGATGTTCCCGCAGCGCCCACAGAAGCGGCGTGTCCGGCGCCGTGTCCACCGTCACCCGCTTGCCGTTGAGAGTGAATGCAACCATGAAGCTTCCCTTCCCGAAATATGTTCTCATATGCCGCCACCGCCTGGCGGCGCGGCTCCGGGGACGGATGATTATGGCGACTCGAATGGGGGAATGGGTGGCCTAGAGAAACTGACCCAAGAACGCCTCCCGCAATCCTTACGCGCCGTCCCGGTTTCTCTTTATTGTGCCCAAAGGCTACCCCCGGCCCGGTCCCGAGTCACGCGGAATCGCCGGGCGCCGTAGGTTGTTGGCGCAAGCGCCCGGGCGCCAAACGCGGTCCCTCGGCGAATTCCCTTAAGATCGGATGGCGGAAAAAGGGGCCCTAGCCGGCGGCGAGGCGGCCCAGCGCCTCTTCCAGTTTTGTCCGGGCGCAAAAAACAAGACCTGACCCCATAACCGCTCTGCGTGACCCCATAACCGCTCCGCGGAGGGAAATCCATCACAACGGCGGCACTATTTGAGTATGATCGCCATCGATTTGAAAGCTATCTGGGAAACGTCGGATAGAATCGTTCACGACGAATTCCGGGCGGCGCTTGCCGGTGATGGAGTCATTTCCCCTCTCTCGCCATTGCCGGGCCCTGTGCCTGGGGGCGACGACGAGCGGGAAAATGGCGACCACGTCACTCCGGCGAACGCCGGGAACCAGTCACGACCACGGTGAAACGCCGCAGGGGCTGTTTTCTGGACCCTGGCTGGAGCCGATGCTCGGGCCGGCACGGCCGTCTGATCGCGGAGTGATTGAAACATGACGCCCGAGCAGCTGATCGCAAGGATCAGGACCATAAGAGAAACCAACCCGGGAAACCTGATGGCGCGCCACTTCGATGAAGATTATTTCCGCGCTCTCGATGATCCCTCGCGCCAGCGGCTGAGAAGAATCATCACTTCGGGCATCGAAAACCCCGATAGCCAGATGGGTGCTTACGCCATGAACCCGGAAGACTACGACCGGTTTGCGCCAATGCTGGATCCGATGATCCGCGATTTTCACGGCATTCCGGCGGAGAGAGCTATTGCTCACAAAGCCGACTGGGATACCGGCGCGATGTCCTGCGATCTCGCCGCAATCGATGGGCGCCTCAAAGACGTCTCCATGCGGGTGCGGGTGGCGCGCAATGTGCGTGCGTTTCCCTTGCCCGGCGCCATGAGCAAAGAGCAGCGCGTGGCGCTTGAGAATCTTGCCGCGCAGGCCTTCACGAGGCTGCGTGAAGACCCCGCATTCGGCGGGCGCTATCTTTCGATCACGCCTGGCTCGGCCGATGAAATTGACGCCGCGGAATATGATCGGCGCGTGAAAACACATCAGATGTTCAAGGACATGAGCGGCGACCCCTATCTCAATGTGGCAGGCATCAGCGCCGACTGGCCCTATGGCCGGGGCATGTATGTTTCCGCGGCTGAAGATTTTCTGGTCTGGGTGGGTGAAGAGGATCACTTGCGCATCATGGCCATGCGACATGGTGGCAATTTGAACGCGTTGTTTGAACGCCTGCGCAACGGTCTTGAACGTTTGCAGGACTTGCTGCCGCCCTTTGCGGCTTCGCCGCGTTACGGCAATGTGACCAGCTGCCCGACAAATCTGGGCGCCGGCATGCGCGCCAGCCTGCATATGCGGCTTCCCGGTCTTAGCTCGAACGGCCGCGATCTTACCCGCTTGAAGCACCAGGCCAAGGCGCTCGGGCTGGCTGTTCGCGGCGCCGGCGGTGAACATTCCGATGCCGGCGAAGGCGGCCTGGTGGATATCTCCCCCAGCGCCCGGCTCGGCGTCACGGAGAAGGAGATCATGCGCCGCCTCTACGATGGAGCCGCCGCGCTCTGGGCGATGGAAACCGCTTGAAGCGTGTTAAACGCTCGCTTGCGGCGGGCAAAGCGCCGTTGGTTTTGATCGGAGGCAACGGGAAGAATCCCCGCTATAGCGTTCACCGCTCGGATGTCGGATAAAGGGGCCCTACCCGGCGGCGAGGCGGCCCAGCGCCTCTTTAAGCTTGGCCAGGGCGGCCTTGGCCTCGTCCAGCCGCTCCCGGTTCTCCTCGACGACCGTTTGGGGCGCCTTGTCGAGGAAGTCCTTGTTGGCGAGCTTCTTCTCGAACTTGACGATCTCCGCCGCGATCTTTTCGATCTCCTTCTCGAGCCGGGCTTTTTCCTTGGCGATGTCGATGATTCCGGCAAGGGGCAGCACCAGGGTCGCCTCGTCGAGCACCGCCTGGACCGAGCCCTCGGGCACCGGCCCGTCGAGGGGGCCGATGGCGTCGATGCGCGCAAGCGTCGAGATGATGTCGCGGTGATCCTGCACCCGCGCGAGCGTCGCCTCGGTGGCGTCCTTCAACAAAAGCCCGGTGCGGGCGCCCGCCGGCACGTTCATCTCGGCGCGCACGGCGCGGATGAGGGTGATCAGGCGCACCACCCAGTCGATCTCGGCCTCCGCCGCCTGGTCGCGCCAGCTCTCGGCGAACTCGGGCCAGGTGGCGGCGATGAGGCTGCTGGCGCGCCCTTCCCCCAACTCCTCCCACAGCTCCTCGGTGATGAAGGGCATGATCGGATGGAGCATGTGCAGGAGCTGGTCCAGCACCCAGGCCGCCGTCGCCCGGGTCTCGTCCTTGGGCCCGCCGTCCGGGCCGTTCAGCACCGGCTTGGAGAACTCCACATACCAGTCGCAGAAGGTGCCCCAGGTGAACCGATAGAGCGCCCCGGCGGCCTCGTTGAAGCGATAGGCCGCGAGCGCCGCCTCGAGCCTCTGGCGCAGGGTGACGGTGGCGGCGACGATCCACTTGTTGACGGTGCCTTCACACGATCCGGGATCGAAGCCGGCGACCGGCTTGCAGCCGTTGATCTGGCAAAAGCGCGCGGCGTTCCAAAGCTTGGTGGCGAAGTTGCGGTAGCCCTCGACCCGGGCTTCGCCAAGCTTGATGTCGCGGCCCTGGGCCGAGAGCGCGGTCAAGGTGAAGCGCAGCGCGTCGCAGCCATATTTGTCGATCAGATCCAGCGGGTCGATGACGTTGTTCTTGGACTTCGACATCTTCTGACCGCGGGTATCGCGGATCAGGGCGTGGATGTAGACCGTCTCGAACGGCACCTCGCCGATGAAATGTAGCCCCATCATCATCATCCGCGCGACCCAGAAGAAGATGATGTCGAAGCCGGTAACCAGGACGTCGGTGGGATAGTAACGCGCAAGCTCCGGCGTCTCCTGGGGCCAGCCCAGCGTCGAGAACGGCCACAGCGCCGAGGAGAACCAGGTGTCGAGCACGTCCTCGTCGCGCACCAGCTCGACCGCCTTGGCGTAATGCTTCTCGGCCGCCGCGAGCGCCTCCTTCTCCGTCATCTCGACGAAGATCTCGCCGTCGGGCCCATACCAGGCCGGGATCCGGTGCCCCCACCAGAGCTGGCGCGAGATGCACCAGGGCTGGATGTTGCGCATCCACTCGAAGTAGGTCTTGGCCCAGTTCTCGGGGATGAAGCGGGTGCGTCCCTGCTCCA
>JADFPK010000145.1 GCA_022562375.1 Pseudomonadota bacterium | reverse complement strand
TGGACGCCCATCGATCCCCTGCTCTCCGTCGTCGTCGCCATGCTCATCCTGCGCAGCGCCTGGGTCATCGTCGGGCAGGCCGCCCATATCCTGCTGGAAGGGACGCCCGACTGGCTCGACATCGATCAACTGCGCGGCCATCTGCGGAAATGCGTGCCGGCGATCGAGGACATCCATCACGTCCACGTCTGGTCGCTGACCTCGGAAAGGCCGCTCTTGACCATGCACGCCAATATCCGCGACGACGCCGATCACGATCAGGTGTTGCGCCGGATCAAGGAGACGCTGGCGCGCGATTTCGGCATCGATCACGCCACCGTCGAGGTCGAGAAGGGCGTTTGCGCCGACGAGGCCCCCGAAGGGTCGTGAACCATCTGGCCGGTTGTAACCCGGCCAGCTATGAGTGATGCCAACCATGCGGGCCGGAACGGTTCACCGGCCGTCGATGGGGTTGCTGGATAAATGGTTATGCGTTCGATCGGAATTGCTGTCGTAGCGGCCCTCCTGACGGCGATTGCCGCACCCGGCTGGGCGCACTCGCCGCGGGAGCTTGAAAGCAGGCTCACGGCGAAAGAGCGCTACATGGTGGTGGAGCAAAGCCCCTTCCCCGACTTCGTCCTCGAGGATGCGCAAGGGCGGCGGGTGTTGCGGCGCGACTTCCTCGGCAAGGTGATGGTGTTGAACTTCATCTACACCAGATGCCCGGACGAGTGCCCGCTGCACAGCGAGCTGATCGCCGAGATCCAGGCCGGCGTCAACCGGACGCCGATGAAGGACCTCGTCGCTTTCGTCTCGATCACCACCGACCCGGAGAACGACACGGGGGAAGCGCTCAGGGCCTACGGCCCGGTCCATGGCCTCGATGGCGCCAACTGGGCCTTCCTGACCAGCCAGGAGCCCGATGCGACGCGCAAGCTCGCGGCGGGTCTCAGGCAACAGTTCACGGCGCGCGACGGCGGCATCCTTCAGCACGCATTGGTGACCTACCTGATCGATGCCAAGGGACGGCTCCGGGCAAGGTATTTCGGCCTCAAGTTCGATCCCGTGAACCTCATCGTGCACATCAACGGATTGCTGCATGAGGACCATAACGAGGATGGTAACAAGGGCGAGCCGGAAGCGCCGTCGTTGTGGCAAAGGCTGATGGACCTGTTCACAAGCTGACGGGATCCGCCCCATGTCGGCGCCGGAGAAGCAGGCCCCGGGCAGGCAGGAAAAAACCGGGGGCCCCAAGGCCCCCGGCTCTCAATTCCGTTGGTCCGCTCTAACGGCGCTGGCCGAAAAGATGCAACAGCATGATCATCAGATTGACGAAGTCGAGATAGAGCTTAACCGCGCCCATGATCGCCTTCTTTCCCTGGACCTCACTACTGTCGCTGACCAGGTAGATTTCCTTGATCTTCTGGGTATCGTAAGCGGTCAGCCCGACGAAGATGAGGACGCCGATCACCGAGATGGCGAACTGCATGGCCGAGCTTTGCAGGAACATATTGACCACCATCGCGATGATGATGCCGAACAGTCCCATGGTCAGGAACGAGCGCCAGCCCGAGAGGTCCCTCTTGGTGGTGTAGCCATAGAGGCTCATGGAGCCGAAGGTGCCGGCGGCGATGAAGAACACGCGGGTGATGCTCTCGCCGGTATAGATCACGAAGATCGTCGACAGCGACATCCCCATGACGCCGGCGAACAGCCAGAACACGATTTGCGCCTTGGCGAACGACATCGACGCGATCTTGACGTTGAGGAATATGATGAAGCCAAGCGGCGCCAACATGACGACCCACATCAGCGGCGTGCCGAAAATGGCGTTGAAAAACGCCGGGGTGTTGGCCACGACGTAAGCGACGATACCGGTCAGCGCGACGCCCGACGCCATGTAGTTGTAAACCTGGAGCATGTACTGGCGCAGGCCGACATCGATCTCGGCCGCCGCCGCCTGTGCCCGGGTCATTTGCCCTCTGTCCGAATAGGGATCCATGGAAATTCCTTTGGATGAGTGTGGATTTAGACCTAGCCCATAATATGGCCCATCGGGGCGCCGAATCAACCGCGCGGGTCCGCGCCAATGCGGCCCCAGACGCCGAAACGAAGGCCCCCCGGTAAGGCCAAAAGCCAGGCCAGCCGCCGATTTTGCTCGTCTAACGCCCTCAGGCGTTGCGCAGCGCCGAGGCCACCTTTTGCCCCAGCGCCCGCCAGGTGCCGGCGAAGCCGAACGCCATGGTGACCAGGGTGCAGCCAAGCGCCGCCCCGATCACCGGTCCGGGCAGGAACACCCAGGAGGTATGCATGACGCCGGTGAGGATGAGATAGGCGGCGGCACAGCCGAACAGGCCGGCGAGGACCGAGGCGGCGAGGCCGACGATGGCGAATTCGATGACGAAGGCGCTGAGTATGTCGCTTCGCCTGGCGCCGACGATCTTCAGCACCACCGCGTCATAGATGCGGCGGCGCTGCCCCGCCGCGATGGCGCCCGCCAGCACGAGGGTTCCGACGATCAGCGCCACGGCGCCGGCGGCGCGCCCGGCGGTGGCGATGGCCGTAAGGATGGCGGCGGCGGCCTCGAGGGCCGCGCGGACGTGAATGGCGGTGATGTTGGCGAAGCGCGAGGTGACGGCGCTTCGCACCGCCTCGTCGGCGCCGGGCGCCGCCTTGACCGTGGCGATGTGGGTCTGGGGCGCGTCCTCGAGCGCGCCCGGCGCGAAGATGACGACGAAGTTCATCGCCAGGCTGGTCCAGTCGATGCGGCGCAGATTGGCGATGGTGGCGGTGATCTCGCGGCCGAGGACGTTGAAGGTCAGGGTGTCGCCGACGCCGACGCCGAACCCACGGGCGATACCGGCGTCCAGCGAAATCGCCGGCGGGCCCGAATAATCCGCCGGCCACCACTCGCCGGCGACGACGCTGCTGTAGGGCGGCGGCGTCGCGGTGTAGGTGAGGGCCCGATCGCCCCGCACCACCCATCGCGCGGTGGGCGCGATCGCCACGCGGTCGACATCGATGCCGTTGATCCTGACGATGCGCGCGCGCAGCGACGGTAAGCGGCGCAATTCACCGGCGCCGGGCACCGATGCGATAACGGCGTCGAAGGCCTGGGCCTGGGCGGGCTGGATGTCGATGAAGTAATAGCTTGGCGCGCGCTGGGGAATGGTTTGGCGGATCTGGCGCTCGAGATTGCCCTCGATCTCGGCGAGGGTGACGAACAGGGTCAGGCCGATGCCAAGCGAGGTGACGATGATGGCGGTCGGCGCGCCCGGGCGCCCGAGATTGGCGAGCGCCAGATGCAGGTGCAGGAACCGCCGCCTTATCGCCCCTTTCTTCGCCAGCCATTGCGCGCATCGGCGAAGGCCGTGGGCCTCGGCGCCGAACGCCGCCAGCGCCAGGGTGGTGGCGGCGATGAACCAAAGGGCGATCTCGCCCGACGCCGCGGTGGCGTAGGCGAGGAATGCCAGGGCCAGCACGGCGCCGAGGGTGGCGGCGATATAGGCCGGTGGCGGGCGGCGTCGGTCGGTGCTTACGAGATCGCGGAACAGGCCGGCGGCGGAGATTTGCCGCGCCCGCGCCAGCGGCCACAGCGTGAAGCCGAGCGCCGTCAGCACCCCGTAGGCCGCCGCCAGCGCCAGAGGCTCCCCATGGAGGCCGAAGCGGGGATCGACCGGCAGATAGGCCTTGAAGGCCGAAACCACGAGCGCCGGCGCCGCCGCGCCGATCATCAGCCCAAGGGCGATCCCGGCCGCGGCCATCACCATGACCTGGATCAGATAGGTGCGAAAGATCAGCTTCGCCGGCGCGCCGAGGCATTTGAGGGTGGCGATGGTCGCGGTCTTGCCGTCGAGATAGCTCTTGACCGCGCCGCCGACGCCGATGCCGCCGATCAGCAGCGCGCCGAGGCCGATCAGGGTGAGGAACAGGCCGAACCGCTCGACGAAGCGCGCGATACGGGGCACCGGGTTCTTGACCGTACGCAGCCGCCAGCCGGCATCGGGAAAGGCGGCCGCGAGCTTCGCCGTCCAGCTGTCCACATCCATGCCCGGGGCAAGCCCGACCTTGTAATGGTAGTGGATCAGGCTGCCCGGTTGCACCAGGCCGGTGGCGCCCAGCCCCTGTTGGCTGATGATCATGCGCGGGCCGAGCTTGAACACGCCGGATCCCCGGTCGGGCTCGCGCACGAGGGTGGCGCGGATGACGAACTCGGCGGCGCCCAGGCGCACCTTGTCGCCAAGCGTCAGCCCGAGGCGGATCAGGAGATCGCGTTCCACCACCGCGCCGAAGGCGCCCTTCGCCGGGGCCAGGGCGGTGCCGAGCGCCATCGCCGGGGCCAGGATCACTTCCCCGAACAAAGGGTAGGCGCCATCGACGCCCTTGATTTCGACCAACGCCGGCCGGCTCGCCTTATCCCCCGCCGCGTGCGCCATCGCCCGCATCCTGGCGACGGCGGAGACGGTGCCGTTGGTCGTCAGATACCGGAGCTGGGCCTCGGTCGCCGCGCGGTGCCTGAGGCTGAGATCGACGTCGCCGCCAAGCAGGGTCCGGGCGTCCCGCGCGATCCCTTCCTCGACCGCCGCCGAGAACGAACCGATGGCGGCGATGGCCCCGACGCCGAGCGTCAGGCAGGCGAGCATCACCTTGAAGCCCCTGAACCCGCCGCGCAGCTCGCGGCGCGCCAGTCGCAGGGCCAACGGCCATGATGAGCCGGCGCCGGTGTCCCCGCCGGGCTGGCGCCGCGCCGCCTCATTGAGGCCCGCGGTCATCGCCGGTGCCAAGCGTTGGTGTCGCGAGGCCGGGTCATGTCGCGAGGTTGGGTCATGTTCCGAGGCTGGGCGCCGGGGGCGGCGCGCCGCCGGGATCCGCGCCGTCGCCGGCGATGCGCCCGTCCAGAAGCTTAACCCGGCGGGAACAGCGCGCCGCGAGGCCGCTATCGTGGGTGATCAGCATCAAGGTCGCGCCGCTCCTAGTCTGGAGGTCGAACAACAGGTCCATCACGTGGGCGCCGGTCTCGCTGTCGAGGTTGCCGGTAGGCTCGTCGGCGAGGATCAGTTCGGGCTCCGGCGCGAAGGCGCGCGCCATGGCGACGCGCTGTTGCTCGCCGCCGGAAAGCTGGGCCGGATAATGGCCGAGCCGATGGCCGAGCTCCACCGCGCGAAGCGCCGCGCCGGCGCATTCGAAGGCGTCGGCCCGTCCCGCCAGTTCCAGCGGCACGGCGACGTTCTCCAGCGCCGTCATGGCGGGGATGAGATGGAAGGACTGGAACACGATG
This sequence comes from Pseudomonadota bacterium, assembly GCA_022562375.1. Next base: position 4 of record JADFPK010000145.1, on the reverse strand, counting down.
CCGA
>JADFPK010000144.1 GCA_022562375.1 Pseudomonadota bacterium | reverse complement strand
GGGCGCGGGCGATGACGGTCTACCGGCTGCCGCTGAACGAGGTGGTCTACGATTTCTACGACCGGCTGAAGTCGTACAGCCGCGGCTATGCCAGCTTCGATTACCAGATGGACGGATATGACGAATCGAAGCTGGTCAAGATGACCATCCTGGTCAACGGCGCGTCGGTCGACGCCCTGGCCACCGTGGTTCACGAATCCCATGCCGAGGCCCGCGGCCGGGCGCTCTGTAAGCGCCTCAAGGCGCTGATCCCGCGCCAGCTGTTCAAGATCGCCATCCAGGCGGCGCTCGGCGGACGCGTCATCGCGCGCGAGACCGTGAGCGCCCTGCGCAAGGACGTGACGGCCAAATGTTATGGCGGCGACGTGACGCGCAAACGCAAGCTTCTGGAGAAGCAGAAGAAGGGCAAGAAGCGCATGCGCCAGGTGGGCAACGTGGCGATTCCCCAGTCCGCCTTCATCGCCGCGCTCAAGATGGGCGACGATCAGCGCTCGAAATAGGCGGCGATCGGGACGGCCCCGCCGACGCCGCCTGGGATCGGGTCCGTCCGCTCAATCCGGCGTGCCGTCCTCGCCGAGCGCCGATACCGGATCGCCTTCCTTTCGCTTACGCTTCACCACCCAAAGCCCGATCAGCGCCAGGCCCGGCACGCCGAACAGGGCCGAGGCCGGGGCGCGCAGCACGGTGACGATGGCGGGCTCCCACAGCCACGGGTGGAGGTAACGCTGGATGACCGCCTGGGAGAGGTTGAGCGAGCCCGAGTGAAGCTCGAACCAAAGCTCGCCGGCGGCGATGACGTGATACTTGCCGGTACCGGCGAAGGAAACCAACTCGGCGCCGAGCACGAAGCCGGCGCTAAGCGCCAATACCCAGCCGAGGACGCAGAGAACGATCATGGCGCACCCCCTTCGCGCTTGGTTTCATTCCGCCGTAGCTGCCGAGCAGCGAAGGCTGGCGGAGGGGGTGGGATTCGAACCCACGATACGGGTTCACCGCATACACGCACTCCAGGCGTGCGCCTTCGACCACTCGGCCACCCCTCCAACCGTTACCGAATCCGCAACTCGTTGCGAAATCCGCGACAAAATAGCATCTATCGCGCCGGCGTAAAATAGCCGAACCGGGTGCCTGGTCATCGCTTTTCCTCTGGCGATGCCGGCGGGGTCAGGTATTTGCGAAACCGCCGATCCCGCTTGAGGTGCCATTCCCGGCTCATCGCCTGCCGGCGGGTGTCGTGGCGCTCGGCATAGAGAAGGACCCATTCGCGGCCTCGGGTCGAACGCGCGCCGGCGCCTGAATTATGCTCGTCCAGGCGCCTATCCAAATCGTTGGTCCAACCGACATAGGTGCGGTATCCGCCCCTGCCCTCGGCCCCCAGGACATAAACGAAGCACGGCACCGGCTTATCGTGGTTCTATGTCGGGCAAGTTTTTGCCACCGTCGGGCACCTCTTCCCGGAGCATGTTCAGCGTCACCGAGACAAAGCAGTAAAAGCCGATGGTCGCCGTGAGATCGACCACGCCGGCCTCGCCGAATCGGGCGAGGACCGCGTCGTAGGTGGCATCGCTGAGATCGTTCTTCTCCAGCAATTCCCGGCTGAAGTCATAGACGATCTTTTCATCGATGCCGAGCCCATCCGGTTCTTCGCCTTGGGCGATGGCATCGACGATCTCGGGCCCGAGCCCCTCATCGAGGGCGATCGAGCTATGGGCATACCATTCATAATGCGCATCCCAGTGGCGCGCGACGATGATGATGGCCAATTCCCGAAGCGGCGGCGCCAAGACATTGTCATAACGGATGCAGTCACTGAGCCTTCGCGCGCTTTCCGCCAGCTTGGGCTTGCGCAGCAATGCCGGGAAGGGACCGCGCAGTCCTCCGCGCGGACCGGTCATGATCACCGCGGCGACGCGCCGCTGCTCTTCGGTCATTTCGTCGTCTCCAAGCGGTCTCAATCTCTTCTTCGCCATGTTCGCTATGCTCCCATTCATTCCATCCGCCTATGAAAGTAAGGACCGGCGGCAATCTAGCATTCTCGGCGGGAAACATTAGAATAGCGTCCGATGCAGACGTCCGGGAACCATCACGACGAAAAACGACGGGTCTTGAAGGAGGTCTTCGGCTTCGACGATTTCCGTCCCGGCCAGGAGCAGGCGGTGGACGCGCTGCTGGCCGGGCGAAACGTGCTGACGGTCATGCCGACGGGGTCCGGCAAGTCGCTTTGCTTTCAGCTGCCGGCGCTGGTCCAGGGCGGCATCACCATCGTCGTCTCGCCGCTGGTGGCCCTGATGCAGGATCAGGTGGCGGCGTTGCGTCTCGCCGGTGTCGCCGCCGATGCCATCAACTCTTCGCGCAGCCGCGCGGAGAATGTCGCCGCGTGGCGGCGCGCCACCTCGGGCGAGACGCGGCTTCTCTACATGGCGCCGGAACGGCTGATGACCGAGCGGATGCTGGCGGCGCTCGGGCGGCTCGACGTCCGCCTGATCGCCATCGACGAGGCCCACTGCATCTCGCAATGGGGTCCCTCCTTCCGCCCCGAATACCAGGGCCTCTCCCGCCTGCGGGAGATCTTTCCCGGCGTTCCCACCGCGGCGCTGACGGCAACCGCCGACGAGGTCACCCGCGAGGACATCTCGGCGCAGCTGTTCGCCGGCGATGCGGAGATCATCGTCCTTGGCTTCGACCGCCCGAACATAAAGCTTACGGTGGAGATGAAGCGCGGCTGGAAACCCCAGTTGCTCTCGTTCATCGAACGCCATCGCGGGATGAGCGGCATCGTCTACTGCCTGTCGCGGAAGAAGACCGAAGCGGCGGCCGCCTTTCTCGGCGAGGAGGGGGTCCACGCCCTGCCCTATCACGCCGGCATGGACAAGGCGGAGCGCGATGCCCACCAGAACGTCTTCATGACCGAACCGGGCGTCGTCATAGTGGCGACCATCGCCTTCGGCATGGGGATCGACAAGTCCGACGTCCGCTTCGTCTTCCACGCCGACCTGCCCGGAAGTCTCGAGGCGTATTACCAGGAGATCGGCCGCGCCGGGCGCGACGACCGGCCGGCCGAGGCGCACATGCTGTACGGGCTGGACGACATCCGCATGCGCCGGGTGTTCATCGAGCAGGAAGAGGCCGGCGAGGAGCGCAAGCGGCGCGAGCACCGGCGCCTCGACGCGCTGATCGGCTATTGCGAGTCCCCGGCCTGCCGCCGCGGCGCCCTGCTGGCCTATTTCGGCGAGAGCATCGAACCGTGCGGCAATTGCGACGTCTGCCTCGACCCCGCCGAAATGGTGGACGGCACGACGGAGGGGCAGCAAATCCTCATCGCTGTTGATCGCACCGGGCAACGCTTCGGCGCCATCCACATCATCGATGTGTTGCGCGGCACGCTGACCGAGAAGGTCGCCAGGGCCGGCCATGACCGCTTGGCCATCTTCGGCGCCGGCGGCGAACACAAGAAGGAGGAATGGCGCTCGCTGATCCGCCAGCTGGTGGCGGCGGGATTCCTCCGCCTCGACATCAAAGGCTATGGCGGGCTGGCGATCACCGCCAAGGGCCAGGAGCTGGCGCGGGGCGAGGAAAGCTTCCGTTATCGCCAGGACACCATGCGCCCGACCCCGCCGGCGCGGCGCAAGGCCCGGAGCGGGGAGCCGGTAGCGGAGTTGTCCGAGGCCGAGACGGCGCTGTTCGCCCGGCTCAAGGAACTGCGCCTCGACCTCGCCAGGGAGCGCGGCGTGCCGGCCTATGTCGTCTTTTCCGACCGATCGCTCGCCGACATGGCGCGGCGGCGGCCGCGAAATGCCGCCGAATTCGCCGAGGTCAACGGCGTCGGCGCGGTCAAACTGAAGGATTTCGCGGCGCCGTTCCTCGACGCCATTGCCGCTTCCACGTCCTCCTCGCCAAGCGGGCTAGACGATGTCCTCCCTTAGACCCCGCGCCCCCGTGCCGGGAGCCAAATAATCCCGGTCGAATTCAAGAGGCGGGTAAACCGGTTTCCTCGCCCGCCGCCCGCCGATAGCCGTGCTGCTGCACGTCCTCGTTGACCAGCTCGGTGTCGCTGTCCAACGTTTCCAGCAAGTCCCAGCTTTTCATCCACTCGAACGTGCGCCGCCGCTCGTCGTCGGGAATCGGCGCCGGATCGACCAGCAACAGGCGGCTCTCGTTGAGGTCGCTGACCTTGAGCCTGGCCATCCCCTCGGGGTCGAGGTCTTTGTAGTAGTCGATGAAGTAGTGCATGTACGCGCCCTTGTCCGCATTGATGCGGCGCACCGCCGCGCGCACCCCGCGATTGAACGCACTGTAGGTCTCGGCGTCGACGCGATCGGAGGCGACCTCGGTGCCGTGATGGAAGGCCGCGATGACGGTGCGGCAACCGCTTTTCTCGGCGAGCGTGATGTAGGGCTCGGTCAACGTGGTGGCGTCGACGGTGCCGTCCGTGAGCATCTTGAAGCGGTAGTTTGAGCCGTTCGGCACGCGGCCGAGCTTGATCAAATCGCGCGGGACAAAGCCTTCCAGCATCTGAAGCGTGAGATAATGGGTGCCGGAAAAGAACGGAACGCCGATCTGGCGGTTGGCGAACTGCTGTGCGGTCTGCACCGGCGAATCGTCACGCACCACCAGCGCCGCGTAGGTCACGATCGAGCGGCGGCCGATTTGGCGGCTCTCGACCTTGGTGCCTTCGACGCGCGAATAGTTGCCCCATTCGCAGGCGTTATAGAGGTCGGCCTTGCCCTGCTCCATCATTTTGCCGTGGCTGGCGAAGCGCGGCGCGTCCTTGTGGCTGGTAATGTGGAGCTGCGCGCTCTTGTCGACGCCCTTCTCCCGGTCGATCCATTCGATGGTGAGCCCTTCCTTCTCGAACAGGCCCTCGTCGTAAGCGACGAGCTCGGCCAATCCCTGGAATGGCGCGGTGGTCTCCAAAACCAGCTTCTTGTTCATGATATTTCTCCTAATGATTTGCGATGCGAAACCGCAGTCTATCTCGGCAACCTGTCGAGCCAAGGTCACAATTTCGATAATATAACCAATTTTGACACGATAAAATAGTCCCGAATGGGCGAAATGACAATCTAAATCTCGCAGAAAATTTGCCTTTTTCGCCGATTCCGAGTCATGGAGACGCAGAATTAGGACTACGTACCTAAGATGCGCCCAGGCGGCCCTAAGATGCGCCCAGGCGGCCGAACTTGTTTTTCCAGTCGTAGAACGTCGCTTCGCCGATGGCGTACTCGCGGCATAGATCGGCGCGAAGGTGGAACCATTCCAAGGACGGTGAAATCGGGTCCCCTC
>JADFPK010000143.1 GCA_022562375.1 Pseudomonadota bacterium | reverse complement strand
GGACCAGCCGGTGCACCCCGCTTTCGGTCTTGAGCCAGCCATAGACATTGTGGCCCTGGACCTTGATGGTGGCGGACTTGATCCCGGCCTCCTCGCCGGCGCTCTCCTCCAGCCACGCGACCTCGAATCCGCGGCTCTCGGCCCAGCGCACATACATGCGCAGCAGCATCTCGGCCCAGTCCTGCGATTCGGTGCCGCCGGCGCCGGCGTGGACCTCGAGGAAACAGTCGTTGGCGTCGGCCTCGCCCGACAGCAGGCTTTCGAGCTCCATCTTGCCGGCCCGCTTGTGCAATCCGGCGAGCGCCTTCTCCGCCTCGGCGGCGATGGCGGCATCGCCCTCGGCCTCGGCCATTTCGAGGAGTTCCAGATTGTCGTTGAAGTCGCGCTCGAGCTCCCGATAGGCGTTGAGCGCGTCGGCGAGCCGGGTACGCTCGCGCATCACTTCCTGCGCCGCGTTGGGGTCGTCCCAAAGCGCCGGGTCCTCGGCCTTCGCGTTCAGCTCCGCCAAGCGCTTATTGGCGTTGTCCCAGTCAAAGATACCTCCTCAGCAGCTCCAGGGTCTGCTTCAGCTCTTTGGCGATGGCCTCGATCTCGGCGCGCATGAAATGACTCCGCTGCTAAATTCGATGTGACCAAGTGCGGCCGGCAAGTTAGGCATTCAGGGTGGCTTAGTAAAGGCCGCTGGTGCCCGTGCCCTTCCCCGCGCCGGCCGCGGAGAGGGGGTCGGAGCCGTCCAGCACCGCTTCCTCGCCGGTCGGCTCGGTGCCGGGCTTGAACGCCTCGAGGATGACGTTGCGGTCCCCCCGCCTGGCGAGCAGGCCGGTGGTGGCGTTGACCCTGACGAGACGGATCCCCGGCGGGATGCGGAAGGGGATGGCCGGCTGATCGGCAAGCGCCGCCTTCATGAAATCCCGGAAAATGGGGGCCGCGACGGACGACCCGGTTTCACGCCGGCCCAGGGTTCTGGGCGTATCGAAACCGACGAACACGCCGGCCGCCAGGTCCGGTGAAAAGCCGATGAACCAGGTATCGACGCCGTCATTGGTGGTCCCGGTCTTGCCCGCCATGGGCTTGCCCACCGCCCTGACCCTGCGGCCGGTGCCGCGCTTCACCACGCCCTGGAGCATGGAGACGATCTGATAGGCGCTGAGCGCATCGGCGACCTGCTCCCGGATATCGGGAATCTCGGGCACCTCCTGGCCGGCGATGGTGTCGACACGGCAAGCCGGGCATCGGCGGCGGTCATGACGGAACACGGTGCGGCCGTGGCGATCCTGGATACGGTCGATCAGGGTCGGCGTGATCCGCTTGCCGCCGTTGACCAACATGGCATAGGCGGTGGTCAATCTCAGAAGCGTCGTCTCGCCGGCGCCAAGCGCCATCGACAGGACGCGCGGCATGGCGTCGACGATGTTCAGGCGTTCGGCGTTGCGCGCCACCTTTTCGATGCCGATGGTCTGCGCCAGGCGCACGGTCATCAGGTTGCGGGATTTCTCGAGTCCGAGGCGCATGGTGGAAGGGCCGTAGAATTTCTTGGTGTAGTTGGCGGGCTTCCACCGGCCCAGCCCCGGGCCTTGGTCGATGACGAAGGGCGCATCGAGGATGAGGCTCGACGGGGTGAAGCCGGAACCAAGGGCGGTGAGATAGACGAAGGGCTTGAACGCCGATCCCGCCTGGCGCATGGCCTGGGTCGCGCGGTTGAACTGGCTCGCCTCGAAGCTGAAACCACCGGTCATGGCGAGAACCCGTCCGGTGTGCGGATCGAGCGCGATCAACGCCCCGTTGACATTGGGAATCTGGCGCAGCGCGAAGGTCCCGGGACCGGTGGCTTTTCCGTCCTTGGTGCCGCTCACCGCCTCGACGGCGATGACGTCGCCGACGCTGAGGACGTCACCGGGGGCGCGCGGCGAGCGGCCGATGCGCTGATTTTCCCGCCACGGACGCGCCCATTTGAGCTCCCCCAAGGGGATGCGGCCGAGGCTTCCGTCATCCAGCCCGATCTCCGCCGCCTCCTTGCCGACGGCCAGCACCACGGCCAGGCGCCAGGGATGAAGTCCCTCGGGCGGCGGCACGACGGCCAGTTGGCCAAGCCATCCAGTATCTCCCCGCGCCGCCGGCGCGCCGACCGGCCCGGTTCCCCCGACGATGACCCCGGTGCCCTCGAGATCGATGTGGACGATGGGGCCGCGCCAGCCATGGCGGCGGTCATAGACGATCAGCCCCTGGCGCAGGATCTTGTCGGCGATCTCCTGGAGCCTCGGCTCGACGGTCGTGCGCACCGAAAGACCGCCACCATAAAGACCTTTCTCGCCGTAGCGTTCGAGAAGTTCGCGGCGCACCTCCTCGGCGAAGAAGTCGGCCCGGAAGAAGCGGGTTTCGCTCGGCCGGCGGATGATGAGGGGCGTGGCCTTGGCCTCTTCCGCCTCGGATTTGGAAATGAACCCTTCGCTCGCCAGGCGCCCGATCACCCAGTCGCGCCTGGCCTTCGCCGCCGCCGGCCGGCGCACGGGATGGTAATTGTTGGGCGCCTTGGGCAGCGCCGCGAGATAGGCGGCCTCGCCGAGCGTCAGCTCGTCGAGCGGCTTGTCGAAGTAATTGAGCGCCGCGGCGGCGACGCCATAGGAGCCCAGGCCAAGATAGATCTCGTTGAGGTATAGCTCGAGGATGCGGCCCTTGGTAAAGGCGCGCTCGATGCGGAGCGCCAGGATCGCCTCCTTGATCTTGCGCTCGATCGAGACCTCGTTCGACAGCAGGAAATTCTTCGCCACCTGCTGGGTGATGGTGGAAGCCCCCACCGGGCGGCGGTTCTGGCCGATATTTCGGAGATTGGTGATGGCCGCGCGTATGACCCTTAGAATGTCCACTCCCGGATGGGAGTAGAACTTCTTGTCCTCGGCGGCCAGGAACGCCTTGATGACCCGCTTGGGCATGACGTCGACGGGCACGAACACGCGTTTCTGGGTGGCATATTCGGCGATCAGGCTGCCGTCGCCGGCATGCACCCGGGTCACCACCGGCGGCTCGTAATCGGCAAGCTGCTGGTAATCGGGAAGGTCGCGGCCGAAGTGGTAGAAGACCGCCATGACGCTGACGAAGCCGACGAGCCCCAGCACCGCCAAGGTCCCAACGAATGCGGCGAACCACTTCAACATGACGATGAGAGCACTATCCGGCACCGTAAGGGCGCACCGAGGGAGGCCCTGACCGCCCGGTCTCTGCCGCCGGCGGCCCGAGGCCAAGCCCCGCATTTGCGCCGATTTTCGCCCATCCGTCCCGATAACCCCGTCAACCGCCTACACTTAACTGACAAATGTGGCCGAGTTATGGCCGCTTCAACCGCTTGATCGCCGGTCCTAGTCCTTAACTTCCCCGTCCTCATTTCCTGGCTTCGAAATACCGGTCCATGGCCCGGGCGATGGCATCGGCCAGTTTGCGCTGGTAGGCCGGCCGCCTCAGCAGCCTCTCCTCCGTCGGATTGGAGAGATACCCCATCTCGATCAACACCGACGGGATGTCCGGCGCCTTGAGTACGGCAAAGCCGGCGAACCGGTGGGCATTGCGCAAGGTCTTGCCGGTCCGGCGCAACTGGGTGACCAGCAAGGTGGCGAAGCGGGCGGCGTAATTCATCGTTTCCCGCTGGGCCAGGTCGATCAGGATATTGGCGACCACCGGGTTCTCGTGGGTGAGATCGACGCCGGCGATGACGTCGGCCTGGTTTTCCTTCGCCGCCAGTTCCGCCGCTTCCTTGTCCGAAGCCACCTCGGACAGGGTGTAGACCGCCGCTCCGCGCACCTTGCGGTTCTCCAACGCGTCGGCGTGAAGCGAGACAAACAGATCGGCGGCGGCCGAACGGGCGGTTTCGACGCGGCTGCGAAGGCGCAGGAAGATGTCGCGTTCCCGGGTCAGCACGACCCGGTAGCGTCCCTTCGCCTCGAGACGCGCCTTGACCGCGCGCGCCACCGCCAGGGTGATGTTTTTTTCGCGGGTGCCGCGATAACCCGTGGTGCCGGGATCGACGCCGCCATGGCCCGGATCGATGACAATGACCCGTTTGCCGGCGCGCCGTTTCTCGGGCCGCGGCAGCTTGGGCGCCGGCATCGGCAAGGCGGCGACGTCCCTTGACCGATTCACCGCCTGGATCCGTTCCATGTAGGTCTTTCGGCTCACCTTCGTGAGATCGAGGACGACGCGATAGCCACGACCGTCGGCCGGATCCAGCATGAAGGATTTCTTGATCCCGACCGGCGCCCGCATATCGATCACGACGCGCGACTTCCCCGGCGCGAAGAGGCCGAAACGGAAACCTTCTATCAAGCCGCGGCCGGTGCCGCCGGCGCCGGGCAGCAGCCGCCAGGCCACCTCGGGGAGGTCGATGACCACCCGGTAAGGGGAAGCAAGGGTAAAGATCCTGTATTTGAGCTTTTTGTCGGCCTCGATCACGAAACGGGTGGTGGCGCCGTGATCACCGATGCGGACGGCGGTGATCGCGGGCTCGGCGCCAAGGGCCGACCGTGGCGGCGCGAGGGCGGCCACGAGGACAAAAATCAGCGCCAAAACGCTGAAATACCGGCACATATTGCGGTTACTTCCCATTACCACCGCTAGATATATCGTCAACGCCCGGCCGGCTTCAATCAAAAACCCTCCCGGGCCTGGCGGCATCAGACAGCGGCCGCCGTGCCCTCCCGGCCGATCCCTCGGACCCTGCCAGGCGCAGAATTGGATTGTCGAAACCGGGTACTGACATTATGTTAGATAATTGTAGTACCTCCGGTCAGCCATTCCCCCATGTTGGGGAACGGCGGCGTAGCGTGTGACATGCCAAATCGGCGGGGTTCTGAAGATGTTGGAACCGGCCATGCGGTGCGCTCAAGACGGTGTGGAGGTTTGGAGCAAACACTGAAGCCGTCCCCGGCGGTGCCGGGAGATGGGCTGCCTCGATGAGCCGCGAGACGGGCGTGAATATCCCGTTCTCCGGCTAACCGCAAGGAGGCGCCGGCGGCTTCGTAGAAAAAATGACGCCGCGCCGGCCACCTGTTGGGGGCCGTGGCGGCGGCGTCATGGAGTCACAACATAGATGTCTAAACGCATGTTGATCGATGCGTCGCACCTGGAGGAAACCCGGGTGGTCGTCGCAAGCGGCAACCGACTTGAAGAATTCGACTTTGAAAGCGCAAGCAAGGAACACCTCAAGGGCAATATCTACCTGGCGAAAGTCACCCGGGTAGAGCCCTCCCTCCAGGCCGCGTTCATCGATTTCGGCGGCAACCGCCACGGCTTCCTCGCCTTTAGCGAAATCCATCCCGACTACTATCA
>JADFPK010000142.1 GCA_022562375.1 Pseudomonadota bacterium | reverse complement strand
CATCGGCGCCGACGCCTTTCACCGGCGCCCCCTTGGGCCTCAGCGTCGAGAAATCGTAGCCGATACCGCCGCCCTGCTGCATGGTCAGCGCCGCTTCCTTGAGGTGCTGGAAGATGCCGCTCATGTCGTCGGGGATGGTGCCCATGACGAAACAATTGAAAAGCGTGACGTTCCTGGCGGTGCCGGCGCCGGCGATGATGCGCCCGGCCGGCAGGAATTCGAAACCCTGGAGCGCCTGGTAGAAGCGTTCGGCCCAATATTGGCGCTCTTTTTCCGGCTCGGCCAGGGCGTCGGCGACGCGCCGCCAGCTATCGTCGATGGATTTGTCCACAGGCGCGCCATCGGCCGCTTTGAGGCGGTATTTCATGTCCCAGATTTGTTGGGATATCGCTACGACGCTGGTCATGACTGTTCCCGCGATAATAAAGGCGGCGCGATGTTGCCGGGAGTGGGTCCGGGGGAGTGGCGACGCCCCCCCTGATTCCCGGGGAAACCCCTGAAATCCTTAGAAAATCCCGGCTCACTTTAGTTGATTAGGGTTATATTTTAGGAACCGGACGGCACCGCGTCAAGATAATGTTCTCGTTACGTTTTCCATGAAAAAAAAGGCGCAAGCCGTTGCTGCGGCGGGAACTTTCCAGTTGCTCCCATTTTCCATGCTGGAAGGCCGTGAGGATAAATGACTTTTATCCCCAAAGTTACCCACAAGAAAATTTCTCCAGTATTTTCCTCATTACTTCCATGCCATCGAGAAGGGCGGCGTATTCCGCTGAAGTATCCGCATTTTCCGGGGCCTAGAGCGGTTCTCCTTCTTTTTGGCGCGCCGACGCCGGCGCCGGTGACCGGCCTTCCGCCGCCAGCCGGTCCGTGGCGGTCTCGATTCGCCGCTCGAGTTCGGCCATGAATTCGTCGCGATCGAGACCGGTCGGGATGGCGGGAAGATATTCGAGCACGATGGTGCCGGGGCGTTTGAGGAAGGCGCGGCGGCCCCAGAAGAGACCCGAATTGACCGCCACCGGCACGATCGGCCGACCGAGCACCCGATAAAGTGCGGCCACGCCCGCCTGATAGGGTTCCCGGGTGCCCGGCGCGGTGCGTGTGCCTTGCGGGAAGATGACCACGGATCGCCCGCTCTTGAGCGCGCTCCTGGCACGGCGAATCAAGTGTTTCAGCGCCCGCACGCCACCTTCCCGGTCGACGCCGATCATACCGGCGTGCCGGGCGTACCAACCGTAAAGCGGAATTAAAAACAGCTCCCTCTTCATCACCAGCGCCGGGCCGGGAAGGACGGTCATATAGATCAGGGTGTCCCAGGTGGATTGGTGCTTCGATGCGAAGATCGCGGATCCGGTGGGGATGTTCTCGGCCCCGCGTATCTCGAACCCGGTTCCCGCGGCCAGCCCCAAGATTCGGATGATGGATTTCGACCACCACGTCCCGCCCCAGACCATCACCCGCTCCGGCAAGACGAGGAGCGGCAGGTAAACGGAACAGAGGACCGCGGACCAGAGGAAGAAGATGGCATTGAACAGGGCCGAGCGAAGAACCAAAATCATCGGCCGGGCTTCGATGCGCGCCGTCCTGACGCCAGGCCGGGCAGCGCCACCAGGTATTTGCTGTACTCGATCAGGATCAGGCTCGCCGTCCCCGGCCAGCGCCACCATTCCTCGCCCTTGAAATTCGGCGGGAACACGGGATGGGGGATCAGGGTGACCGCCGGCATGACCCGGCGGAACTCGAGCAACGAACGGCGCATATGGTAATTCGCGGTCACCAGGCGCAAGGAAGCGTACCCTTCCTTCGCCATCCATTCCGCCGTCTCCCTGGCGTTCCCCGCGGTATCGTCGGCGCTATAGCCGAGCATCACGCAACATTCGAGCTCCCGGGGCGACTGGCGGGAAACGCGCAGGAGTTCGGTCACGTCGACACCCTGGTAGACGCCGGAGACGAACAGTTTCTTGGCGCGCTTTCGGGCCAGCAGGGAAAGGCCGACGCCGAGCCGCCCACTGCCGCCGGTCAGCACCACCACGGCGTCGGTCACGGTCTCGGGATCGTCGATGGCGCGCGGCACGGTTTCGGCGAACCACATGAAGCCGGCCGCCCAGGTGCCGGCGCCGATGACGGCGAGACCCACCGCCGACCATAGCCGGCGCTTCGTCCGGCGCCGATCTTTCCGGCCGGGCAGTCTGGTCATCGCGTTTCCTTCCCGGGCATGCCACGCCCGGCTATTTCAGGGCAGTTTGGCATTTCAAGGCAGTTTGGCGAGTGCCCGCAGCACGGTGACGCGCGCCGTGATCATACTGATCAGCGCGACGACGAACGGCAGGGCCGCAAGCACCAGCCATTGAGAGGCGTTCAGCTCCAGCGAGGGGAGCAGCATGGCCTCGATCCGCGCCGAGAGATATCCCAGGCCGAGGAGGGTCGAAGCGGCGAGCGCGAAGCCGATGACGCCGCCACGCACGCCCATTTCCAGGGCCTGAAACTGGAACTGACGGGCGACGTAAGAATCATGGGCGCCCATCACATGGAGGAGTTCGATGACATCGTGATGGATCGCGAGCCCGGTGCGGGTGACGAAGACGACGGTGGCGATGGCGGCCAAGCTTACCAGCAGGACGATGCCGCCGGCGATCAACTCGACGGAGCGGACCAGCAGGATCAGGCGGTCGAACCAGCGCTTGTGATCGTCGATCGTGGCGCCGGGCACGGCGGCGTCGAGTGTCGCCGCCAGGCCCTCGAGGCTCACGCCCGACTGAGCCTTCAGCTTCACGTCGATCAGCGCCGGCAGCGACAGTTCTTCGACGAATTGACCGGAACCGAGCCACGGCTCGAGCAGCGCCAGCATTTCTTCCCGGCTCAACGCCTTGGCCTGGGCGACGCCCGGGGTGGCGCGCAGCACCTCGAGCGCCCGATCGACGCGGGCCTTGGGGCTGGAATTCGAATCGGCGCCGCCGTCCTTGCCTGCCGGACTCGCCGCCGGGGGGATTTGCACGGTCAAGGTATCCGTCAGTCCCCGGCCCCAGCCGCTGGCGGCGGTGCTCAGCAGCATCAGTCCGGCGAGCGCCAGGGCCGCAAGGTAGACGACGAGGACGATCAGCCACGGCAGGAACTTCTTGGCGGCGTCGTGTTCGAGTGGCAGGTCGGAGCGCGCCCGGAACATTCAGACCATCCCTTGCGCCGACTTGCGCTTGATGGTGAGCACACCATCGCTCAGGTGCATCTCGGGGTGATCGAAGCGCGAGACCAGGGCCTCGTTGTGGGTGGCGATGATGATGGTGGTGCCGAGCTTGTTCAGTTCCTCGAGCAAATAAAGCAGGCGCATGCCGATGCGGTCATCGACATTGCCGGTCGGCTCGTCGGCAAGCAGAAGACGCGGCCGGTTGATCACGGCGCGGGCAATGGCGACGCGCTGTTTCTGACCGCCGGACAAGGTCGCCGGTCGGGACTGCAAATGATCGGACAGGCCCACCCAATCCAGCAACTCGGCGACATTGTCGCGGATATCGCTCTCCTTCGCGCCGGCGACCCGGAGCGGCAGGGCGACGTTGTCCATGACCGAAAGGTGATCGAGCAGCCGGAACTCCTGGAACACGACACCGATGCGCCGGCGCAGCGCCGGCAGTTCGTCGCGCTCCGCCAGCGCGATATCGCGGTCGAACAGGGTTATGAGGCCGTGGGACGGACGGGAAGCGAGATAAATCAGTTTCAACAGCGTGGATTTACCGGCGCCGCTGGGGCCGGTCAGGAAATGGAAAGAACCGGGTTCGAGTTCGAAAGACACGTCATGCAGGATTTCCGGCCCGAGGCCGTAGCGCATGCCGACATTTTGGAATCGGACCACCCTTACGCGGCCTCCCTCGCCGGAGGTAAATCGAAGCGACCCATCGCACTCACCCTCCTATGAAAGTAAGTACTAAGCCATGCCGGAACTCCGGAACAGGCGGCCAAGCGGGGAGAATTGCATAGCGTCCCGCCGGCGTCCAGTTTCCCCGTCGGTGCTTGCCTTATGGCGGGGATTGCGCCTATAAAAGCCCGCTGATCCGCAGGTTCCGAATTTGCCATGATACTCTCCTGTCCGGCCTGTTCTACCCGCTTTTTGGTAGACCCGGCGCTGTTGGGCCCCGAGGGCCGCAGGGTGCGCTGCGCCAAATGCGGCCATCAGTGGAAGCAGACGCCGGCCGAAGACCTGGCCGAACTGGCCGAGGACCTGGCCGAGGATGCGGCCACGGCGCCGCTTGCGGATGCGGTCGAGGACGCCGCGCCGCCGCCGTTGGAGGCCGGGCCACGGGCGATCCCCACGGGTTCCGACCTGCCGGCCTTCCCCCGCAAGCCGACCCGGCGCAGCGCCGCCGTCGGATGGGTGGCGCTGGCGGCGGTGGTGATCGCCGTTCTCGGTGGCGGTACCGTCGCGCGCGACGAGATCGTCGCCTTCTGGCCGCCGGCGGCGCAGCTTTACGATTTGGCGGGGCTCGAGGTCACCACCTTGCCTTTCGGACTGGAGCTACGCAACGTCAAACACTCGCGGCGGACCGAGAATGGCGTTCCGGTGCTGATTATCGAAGGGGAGGTCAAGAATATCTCCAAATACACCTACGACGTGCCGAAGCTGCGCGCGGCGTTGCGGAACGCCGAGCAGGACGAGATCAAGAACTGGACCTTCTCGGCCGTTCAGACCCGCCTGTTGCCGGGCGAAAGCGCGCCCTTCGTAACCCGGGTGAACGACCCGCCGGCGAAGGCGGCCGGCGTGACCATAACCTTCGTCGACGACGGTTAGGGCTCTAGGAGGGGATGAGATGGCACGGATCCTGGTCGCCGAAGACGAAGAGGCCGTTCGCGAGTTCGTCCGCCGGGCGCTTAGCCACCAGGGACATGAGGTCACCGCCGTCAATGACGGGCTCCGGGCGCTCGAAGCCCTTGGGGCGGGGCAATATGACCTCCTGTTGACCGATATCGTCATGCCGGGCATGGATGGCATCGCCCTGGCGCTCAAGGTATCGAAGGACCATCCGGAGCTTCCCATCCTGCTGATGTCGGGATATCCGGGTCAACGCGAGCGCGCCCACAACCTCGATGCCCTGGTCCACCGGGTCATTTCCAAGCCGTTCAGTCTGCAGGAAATCTGCGACGCCGCCGAAGACACCCTGGCGGGCCGCCGGGATTCCGCTTAGCCCGGATAATTCATGAAGGGAACGGAATTTGCGGCGAGCAATGTTTGTCCAAGGCGGTGTGCGAAGCCGAAAGTCATAGCACCGCTATGGCTTGAGGTTTCGTGCGCCGATTTGGATAAACAGGGCCGGCGCAAAACCGTTCAGCGGACGAGGGTACAAAACGC
>JADFPK010000141.1 GCA_022562375.1 Pseudomonadota bacterium | reverse complement strand
TGTTTCCGGCTGCCAGAACGGCTGCGGCCTGCATCATGTCGCCGATTTCGGCTTCCGCGGCATGGGCAAGAAGATCGGCGGCAAGAACGCGCCGCACTATCAGATCTACTTCGGCGGCGATGCGCGCGAGAACGGCCATATCGGTCTCACCGGGCCGATCGTTCCCGCCCGCCTGGCGAAGACGGCGCTCGATCTGGTGCTCGACGGCTATGCCACCGGCAAGGTCAACGGCGAGACCGTGCGCGAATGGGCGCTCAGGCTCGGCAAGGAAGGGCTCAAGGCCCTCGTCAAGCCGATAGAGGGCGAGATCGATCCCGAGAACGAGGGCCTGTTCTTCGATTTCGGCGAGGACTGGGCGTTCTCCCCGCCCGCCGGCCGGACCGCCGAGTGCGCCGCCGGTTTCGAGGACGACGATCTCATGCGGGACCTGGCGGATGACGGCCTGATCAACATGGACCGGGCGCTTGCGGCCGGTCAGAACGAACGGGCGTTCGTCTTCGCCCGCGAAGGTTTCCGCTATGCCGCGGAACGGCTCAGGATCCGGGCCGGGCTTCCGGGGACGGATGAGGATTCGGAGGAATTGGTGATCAGCACCATCCGTGGCGCCGATCAGGATGATACCGGGGTCATCGACGCGCTCGACGGTTACCTGGAGACGCGCGTGGCGGCGGAAGCGGGCGGCGATCCCGCCCCTTACCGCGAGGCCCTCGCCCTTTGGGTCGACACCGCCGCCGAGATGATGGCGCGGCCGGCGACGGTGGAAGCGTTCGATCCGGCGGCGTTCGAAAAGGGCGGCGGCGTCATGGACCTGATCCGCGGCGGCGGCTGAGCCGGCGGCCGATGTATCCCGTCATGCTCGATCTCGGGCGCGTCAGCGTCGCCCTCGTCGGCAACGGCGAAGCCGCGGCGCGCCGCCTGGCGGGGCTCGACGCCGCCGGCGCCGGGGACGTCGGCGTCTTCGCCGAGGCGCCGGGTGAGGAACTCGCCCGCCTGGCCGGGGCCAGGCTCGTCCGGCGGCTGCCGAAAGCGCAAGAACTCGCCAAGGTAAAGCTCCTGCTGATCGCCGGTTTGGATCGGCGCGACGCGGCGCCCCTGGCGGCGGCGGCCCGCGCCATGGGGATCTTGGTCAATGTCGAGGACCAGAAGCCCTGGTGCGATTTCCACCTGCCGTCGGTAACCCGGCGCGGCGATCTGATGATCACCGTCTCGACCAATGGCAAGAGCCCCGGCCTCGCCCGGCGCATCCGCCAGTTCATCGAGCGCCAATTGGGGCGCGAGTGGCAAGATCATCTTGACGAGCTTGCGGTAAGGCGCGAAAACTGGCGGGCCTCGGGGGCCGATGCGCCGGTGCTCCTGCGATTGACCGACGATCTGATCGCCCGGCGCGGCTGGCTGCGCTGAACGAAAGCACCCCCGGCATCCCATAGGATGATCGGGTTGGCCAAGGGGCAAGGGCCCGAGAGAATTTGCAAGGCCGTCGGATGCGTCATCCTCCGATGAAAGTCAGTACCGGCCGTATTCCGATACCCTCCTTGGGGCCGCCAAGGGGTCAGGGCGGATGAGCGCATCGTTCGCGGGCGCGACGGCGCCGGCGCGTCCGCCGGTCCAGCCCCTGGTCGCCGGATCGGGGCTCCTGGCGCTCACCCTCGGCGCCGTCTACCTTGGCGGCGACGGTTGGCGCCAAGCCGCGCTCTTCATCATCGGCGGGCTGCTCGGCGTCAGTCTCTATCACGCCGCCTTCGGTTTCACCTCCGCCTACCGCAAGCTCTTCCTCGGCCGTGACGTCGCCGGCGTGACCGCCCAGTTGGTCATGGTCGCCGTCGCCATGGTGCTGTTCGCCCCTGTCCTCGCCCAAGGCGAGGCCTTCGGTCAAGGCGTCGTCGGCGCGGTGGCGCCGCTCGGTGTGTCGGTGGCGGTCGGAAGCTTCCTCTTCGGCCTCGGCATGCAGCTCGCCGGCGGCTGCGGGTCGGGCACGCTCTATACCGTCGGCGGCGGCAGCGTGCGCATGGTGGCCACTCTCGCCGCCTTTTGCGCCGGCGCCTTCTGGGGCAGCCTCGATCTTGCCTTCTGGTCGGGCCTGCCGGATTGGGGCGCCATATCGCTGGCGCGGGAGACCGGCTGGGGGCCGGCGATCGCCTTGCAGCTGGCGGTGCTGCTCGCTCTCTGGCTCGGTCTTCGCGCCTACTCTCGCGGCGCCGCGCAAAGCCCGCTGTGGGCCCGCGAATTCGGTTGGCGGGAGATGCTCGGCGGCCCCTGGCCGCTGCTGCTTGGCGGCGGAATTTTGGCGCTGCTCAATTGGGCCACCCTGGTGGTCGCCGGCCATCCCTGGTCGATCACCTGGGCCTTCACGCTGTGGGCGGCCAAGACCGCGGCGGCGCTCGGCTGGGATCCCGCCACCAGCCCGTTCTGGACCGCGCCCTTCCAAGCCGGCGCGCTCGGCGCCAGCGTCTTCGATGACGTCACCTCGGTGATGAATTTCGGCATCATCATCGGCGCCTTGACCGCCGCCGGACTGGCCGGCCGGTTCCGGCCCGCCGTCGGGGTGCCTTTGCTTTCGCTCGCCGCCGCCGTGATCGGCGGGATTCTCATGGGTTACGGCGCGCGTCTTGCGTTCGGCTGCAATATCGGGGCGTTTTTCTCCGGCGTGGCGTCGACCAGCCTGCACGGATGGCTGTGGATACTCTGTGCGCTGGCAGGCACCTGGGCCGGCGTGCGCCTGCGCCCGTTGTTCGGTCTCAGGAACTGATCGCGATGGATTGTATTGACAGTGGACGGGGACAATATACAAGCTTATACAACGACGAAACGGTGGATCGTGCCCAGCCTTTGGGCAATCTTGAAGCCGAGGGACGAAGCGAGCTCTCAGATTGCGTTGAACAGACGACCGGACCGGGTCTTGGCGGATGGGGCGAATGGTGGGTCTCGTCCGCGCCCAGGCTTGCCGTGAAAACACGTCGGTATGTTTAGGACCTGTTAGGAAAGTTCGAGTTATTAGCTTAAGGAGAGTTGAGGACCATGGACGCGAGTTCGGCCGGAGAGTCCTAAGACCATGGCAGGAAATGCCGCGATAGACTTGACCCGTCCTCCCCGCCAGGAGGTGGAGAGCGTCGTCATCCGTTTCTCCGGCGATTCCGGTGACGGCATCCAGATGACGGGAGGGCGCTTCACCGATGTCACCGCGCTTGCCGGCAATGACCTCGCCACGTTTCCCGATTTCCCCGCCGAGATCCGCGCGCCGGCCGGAACCACCTACGGTGTTTCCGCCTTCCAGATCAATTTCGGCGCCCGCAATATCAAGACCTCGGGCGACGCGCCCGACACCCTCATCGCGCTGAACGCGGCGGCGTTGGCGGTCGAAATCCCCGATCTCAAGCCGGGCGGCGTGGTGATCGTCAATACCGGCGGTTTGGCGGAGAGGAACCTGCGCAAGGCCGGGCTCGAGGGAAATCCGATCGAGGACGGGACGCTGAGCAATTTCCGCGTCATCGCCATCGACATTTCGAAGCTGACGCTGGAGGCGGTCAAGGACAGCGGGCTGAACAAGAAGGACGCGCTGCGCTGCAAGAATTTGTGGACCCTCGGCCTGGTCTACTGGATGTACGACCGCGACCGGCAGCCGACCATCGATTGGCTCAACATGCGGTTCGCCAGCCACCCCGAACTCGCCGCCGCCAATATCGCCGCGCTGAACGCCGGCCATGCCTTCGGCGAGACCGCCGAATTGGCGGACGGCATAACGCCTTACCATGTCGCTCCCTCCCATTTCCCGCCGGGAGAGTACCGTACCGTCCATGGCGCCGAGGCGACGGCCTGGGGCCTGATGGCGGGGACCCGCCTCGCCGGGCTCGATCTCGTCTTCAGCTCCTACCCCATCACCCCGGCCTCGGACGTGTTGCATGCCTTGGCCAGGCTGAAACATTTCGGCGTCACCACCTTCCAGGCGGAGGACGAGATCGCCGCCATCTGCGCCGCCATCGGCGCCTCTTTCGCCGGCTCGCTCGGCGTGACGTCGAGCTCGGGCCCGGGCATGGCGCTCAAGACCGAGGCGCTGGGACTGGCGATCAGCGCCGAGTTGCCGCTGGTGGTGATCAACTCCCAACGCGCCGGGCCTTCCACCGGCATGCCGACCAAGACCGAACAATCGGATCTCTATCAGGCGGTCTTTGGCCGTAACGGCGACAGCCCCTTGGCGGTGCTGGCGGCGCGTTCGCCGTCGGATTGCTTCGAGGTGGCGATCGAGGCGGTGCGAATCGCCACCAAATACATGACCCCGGTGATCGTGCTGGCGGACACCTATATCGCCAACGCGGCCGAGCCGTGGCTGATCCCGGACATCGACAAACTGACCCCCTTCCCGGTCGAGTTCCGTACCGAGCCCGAGGGCTTCCATCCCTACCTTCGCGACGAACGGACCCTGGGCCGGGCGTGGGCGATCCCCGGCACGCCGGGGTTGGAGCACCGCATCGGCGCGCTCGAGAAGGATTACGATACCGGCAATATCTCCTACGACCCGGCCAACCACCAGCGCATGACCGACGCCCGCGGCGCCAAGATCTCCGGCATCGCCGACGATATACCGCTCCAGAAGGTGGAGGCGGGCGAGGAGAGCGGGCGGCTCTGCGTCGTCGGCTGGGGGTCTACCTACGGGCCCATCGGCCGCGCCGTGGGCAACCTGCGCGAGGAAGGGCACCTGGTCTCCCACATCCACCTCCGCCACATCTGGCCGTTGCCCCGCAACCTGGTGCGTCTGCTCCGGGGCTTCGACAAGGTTCTGGTGCCGGAGATGAATACCGGTCAATTGCTGACCCTGCTGAGGGCCGAGACCCTGGTGCCCGCCGAAGGACTCAGTAGCGTCACCGGCAAGCCCTTCAGGATCAGCGCCATCGAAGAGGCGATCCGCCTCCGACTGGGAGGTTGAGATGACGGTCGAGACAATGGAACCAAGTTTGACGCCGAAGGACTTCGCCTCCGATCAGGAGGTCCGCTGGTGCCCCGGCTGCGGTGATTACGCCATCCTCAAGGCGGTCTATAAGACCCTGGCCGATATCGCCATCCCCAAGTCCGATGTCGTCTTCGTCTCCGGCATCGGCTGTTCGTCCCGCTTTCCCTATCACGTCTCGAGTTACGGCTTCCACACCATCCATGGCCGCGCCCCGGCGGTCGCCACCGGGATCAAGCTGGCCAATCCGGACTTGAGCGTCTGGGTCGTCACCGGCGATGGCGACGGGCTGTCGATCGGCGGCAACCATATGCTGCACGTGCTGCGCCGCAATGTCGATCTGCAGATCCTGCTGTTCAATAACGAGATCTATGGGCTGACCAAGGGACAGTTTTCGCCGACCT
>JADFPK010000005.1:7732-18963 GCA_022562375.1 Pseudomonadota bacterium | reverse complement strand
GCGGCCAGGGTCGATCCGACCATGCCGCCGCCGATGACGACGATGTCGCACTCGATAACCGCCGCTCTCGCCGGGGGGCGCGTCCTTGGTGTCGCTCGCTCCGCCATGGAAGCCCGAGTTTCGCCCGAGCCCGTCCATCAGTCTAGCCCCATGGCGTGCAAAGGCGGGACACCGGCCCCCTGGCAGCGGTTATTTGCCTAAAATTTAGGCAGGTAAATATATGTGATTAAAATATAGGCAAAACAGCCCGCGCCATGACCGGAGGCAGGCCCGGAAGGAGTGGCTTAACCCATTGGTATTACGTGATTTTATCCGGATTTCCCGAGTCTGGCACGGTTGTTGAAATGTCTAGTCCGGCCCCCGCGATTCCCCGGTGCACAGCGCCGCGAACCGTCAGGTGTCAGACAAGCTCCCGGCGCCGAGGGAGTGCGCCAGGAGAGGACCATGATGAGGGAAACCAGATGAAGCTCGTTATAGCCATCATAAAGCCGTTCATGCTCGATGCCGTGCGCGAGGCCCTTACGTCGCTCGACGTTCAGGGCATGACGGTGAGTGAAGTCAAGGGATTCGGCCGCCAGAAAGGCCATACCGAAATCTACCGCGGCGCCGAGTACGCGGTGGATTTCCTGCCCAAGACCAAGATCGAGATCGCCCTCGACGACGATATGGCCGACAAGGTCATCGAGGCCATCCAAAACACCGCCAACACCGGCAAGATCGGCGACGGCAAGATCTTCGTCCTCGAGCTCGCCCAGGCGATCCGTATCCGCACAGGAGAAACCGATGCAAATGCCCTGTAGAAAGAAAATATCGCCGCGCCTGCGGCCGCCACCCGCCCTGCTTGGCGTCATTCTGGCGGCGATCGCGCTGGTTCCGGCCGACGCCTTCGCCCAGGTCGCCGCGACGCCCAAGCTCGACACCGGCGACACCGCCTGGATGCTGACCTCGACGGCGCTGGTGCTGATGATGACGATACCCGGCGTCGCGCTCCTATACGCCGGCATGGTGCGCAAGAAGAACGTCCTGGCGACGATGATGCAGAGCTTCGCCATCTGCTGCCTCGCCACCATCATCTGGATGGTCATCGGCTATTCCCTCGCCTTCGGCGAAGGCAACGCCTTTGTCGGGGATTTTACCAAAGTCATGCTTAGCCACATGGAAGTGGACACCCTCAACGGCACCATACCCGAATCCGTGTTCGTCATCTTCCAGATGACCTTCGCCATCATCACCCCGGCGCTTATCGCCGGTGCGCTTGCCGACCGCATGAAGTTCTCGGCCCTGTTGTGGTTCATCGGCATCTGGTCGATCGTGGTCTACGCGCCGATCACCCACTGGGTCTGGGGCGGCGGCTTCCTGGGTAGCGCCGGCGTGCTCGACTTCGCCGGCGGCACCGTGGTGCACATCAACGCCGGCGTCGCCGGCCTGGTGGGCGCGCTGGTGCTCGGCAAGCGCCTGGGTTACGGCACCGAGAATCTGGCGCCCCATAATCTGGTGCTCAGCGTCATCGGCGCTTCGCTGCTGTGGGTCGGTTGGTTCGGCTTCAATGCCGGCTCGGCGGTCGCCGCCAACGGCAGTGCCGGCATGGCGATGGTCGTCACCCAGATCGCCACGGCGGCGGCGGCGCTTTCCTGGATGTTCGCCGAATGGATGCTCAAGGAGAGGCCGAGCGTACTCGGCATCATCTCCGGCGCCGTCGCCGGGCTGGTGGCGATCACGCCGGCGTCGGGCTACGTCGGGCCGATGGGCGGGCTCATCATCGGCCTCATCGCCGGCGTCGTCTGCTACTGGAGCGCCACCGTCCTCAAGCGCAAGCTCGGTTATGACGACTCCCTCGACGTCTTCGGCATCCACGGCGTCGGCGGCATGGTCGGCGCCCTGCTTACCGGCGTCCTCGCCGTCGAGGCCATCGGCGGCACCAAGGGGGCGCTGGAAGGGAATGGCGGGCAGATCCTGTTGCAGCTTTTCGGCATCGGCGCCACCGTCGCTTACTGCGCCGCCGCCACCTTCGTGATCCTCAAGGTGCTCGACGCCGTGATCGGCATCAGGGCCGAGGCCGAGGCCGAGCGCCAGGGGCTCGACCAGTCGCTCCACGGCGAGACCGTGCAGTAAGCGAACGCCAACCCAGGGGTTACCGGAGCGTTCCGCGCTCCCGGCGGTTCGTTCTCCCCTTGACTGGCCCGGAAGACTCGAGACGTCTTCCGGGCTTTTTTTTATCATACGGCCCAAACCCCAAACACCATGAATATATTGCCTAAATTTTAGGCGAGCCCCGGGCAAAAGCTTAAATATTGGGCAGTGCGGCGGGCGCCGCGGTCGCGGAAAAAGCCGGTGTATTTTCGCGGTCCGGCATGGTTTCCGCGGGTTTGCCGCCCTCACGGCCAGGGTGGCACAATTTTTGATCATATCCTATGGCGTCAGGGGCCGAACATGGCGTCCTCAACAAGTCCATGCCTCTGCCACATGATCCGGGAGACTTCTTTCGGGAATTCTGTCACTCGCAGAGCCCCGCGCCGTTGGCGCGTGGGCGCGCATAATGAAGGATACCCCAGATGAAGTTCATTATAGCCGTACTCAAGCCGTTCATGCTCGATCCCGTCCGCGAAGCGCTGACCGGGTTAGGCGTGCAAGGGATGACGGTGACCGAAGTCAAAGGCTTCGGCCGCCAGAAAGGGCACACCGAAATCTATCGGGGCGCCGAATATAAGGTGGACTTCCTGCCGAAAACCAAGATCGAGGTCGCGGTGAGCGACGACATGGCCGAAAAGGTCGTTGAAACCATAGAGAAGTCGGCCCACACCGGCAAGATCGGGGATGGCAAGATCTTCGTCCTCGACCTCGCCCATGTGGTCCGCATAAGGACAGGAGAGGCCGATGCGGAGGCTTTATGAGGAGAAAATGATGAACCGTTTGCCAAATCTCGCCATCTTGATGGGCGCCGTCGTCCTCGCCGCCAGCGTCGGCGTGCCCGAGGCCCTGGCCCAGGGCAGCGAGCCGGCGAAGATCAACACCGGCAACAGCGCCTGGATTCTGACCTCCACGGCGCTGGTTTTGTTCATGACCATACCCGGATTGGCGTTGTTCTATGGCGGCCTGGTGCGCTCGCGCAACGTGCTCTCGACCTTGATGCAGTGTTTCTCGATCTGCTGTCTCGCTTCGGTGCTGTGGCTGGTCGTCGCCTACAGCCTCGCTTTCGGCGACGGCGGTTCGGCCAATGCCTGGATAGGCGGCTTCGGCAAATCATTCCTTGCCGGTGTCGGCACGAGCACCCTTAGCGGCGATATCCCCGAGTCCGTGTTCTTCATGTTCCAGATGACCTTCGCCATCATCACCCCGGCGCTGATCGTCGGCTCCTATGTGGAGCGGATCAAGTTCTCGGCGGTGATGCTGTTCAGCGGCCTCTGGCTGCTTTTGGTTTACGCGCCGGTCGCCCACTGGGTGTGGGGCGGCGGCTGGCTGTCGAATTTCGGCGGCTTCGGCGTCCAGGACTTCGCCGGCGGCCTGGTCGTGCATATGACCTCTGGCGTCTCGGCCTTCGTCATCGCCGCGATCCTCGGCCACCGCAGGGGCTTCCCCGGGGATATCCGGCCGCCGCACAGTCCCGGTCTGGTGATGATCGGCGCCGCCATGCTGTGGGTCGGCTGGTTCGGATTCAACGCCGGCAGCGCCCTCGCCGCGGATGGCGCCGCCGGCATGGCGATGACGGTGACCCACGTCTCGGCGGCGACGGCGGCCCTGACCTGGACCGTCGTCGAATGGGTCCGCTACGGCAAGCCGACGCTGGTCGGCATCGCCACCGGCGCCATCGCCGGCCTCGCCACGATCACGCCGGCATCCGGTTTCGTCGGGCCCGCCGGGGCGCTGGTCATCGGCTTCACCGCCGGTATCCTGTGCTTCTTCGCGGTCAACATCATCAAGAGGGTGATGAAGGTCGACGACGCCCTCGACGTGATGGCGGTGCATGGCGTCGGCGGCGCCACGGGGATATTGCTGACGGCGATCTTAGGCGCCGCCAGTCTTGGCGGCCTCGGCCTTTCCGAGACGACGGTCCTCAACCAACTCTACATCCAGTTCGTCGGCGTCGTCGCCACCCTCCTGTGGAGCGCGGTGCTGACCTACATAATCGTCAAGGTAACGAGCGCCTTGGTCGGACTGCGGGTCGGGGAAGACGAAGAGATCGAAGGCCTCGACATCATCACCCACGGCGAACGGGGCTACGACCTCTGAGCGTCCGGAGATGAGCTAGATCGGTTTGCCGCCGGGCCTTTTGCCGCCGGCACCGGTCCCCTTACCCGGAAGGTTCCTTACCTTCCGGGTCCTTTTTTGCCCGCCTTCCGGGGGCGGCCAGGGGGTCGGCAGCAGGCGTTTCGGTGCTTGTATCCGTGGAGAAGGCCGGATAACATCGCCGCCGTTTATGTTTTGTACCCACATTATGTGGTGTCCGTCCCGGCCGCCGGCCGGCACCGGAGTGTTTTGCCATGGCCCGCTTATCTTCCGAGACCCACAAGGCCCCCTTCCTTCCCAAGAGCGTCAGCGCCTTCATCCATCGCCGGATGACCGAGACCGCGGGCCTCGTCTTGATGGCGATGGGCGCCATGTTGCTGGCGGCGTTCGTCACCTATTCGCCCGACGATCCATCCTTCAACCGGGCGGTGGACGGGCCCATCGCCAACCTGATGGGCCGCCCCGGCGCCTTTGGCGCCGATTCCCTTTTGCAGTCCCTCGGCCTCGTCGGCATGATCCCGGGACTGGCGCTCGCCGCCTGGGGATACCAGGTGGCGGCGAAACGGGGTCTGCGGCTGGCTTGGCTGCGCGTCGCCCTGTTGCCCTTGACGCTGCTGCTCGCGGCGGCGGCGGCGGCGGCGGTGACGCCGCCCGAGAGCTGGCCGCTGCGCGCCGGCCTCGGCGGCTACTTCGGGTCCTGGGCGCTGGGCCAGGCCGTGGCGGGCGCGACGGCGCTTCAGATCGCCGCCGACGCCAGGGTCATCGGATTCCTCGCCGGCGCCGGCGCATTGACGTTGCTGTTGCCGAGCATGGGCATGACGCGCCACGGCTGGATGATATCGGCGCGGGCGGCGATGCGGCTCATTTTCGCCGCCGGTGGCGCCCTGGCCTGGCTTGGACGCCATGGCCTCAAGATCACCGGCGGCGTCGCGCTCCGGGCAAGGGACCGCATCGCGCCGCGCAACGCCCGCGTCGAGCCCTATTTCGACACCGCCGACGCCGAGGGCACGGATATCGCCGGGCAGGGCCGCGTCACCACCGCCGGCGCCCGGCAAGCGGCGGCCGAGGCCGGGCTCATCGCCCCCAAGGCCCGTCCGGCACAGCCGGGCAAGCGGGCGCGGGCGCAACGCCAGACCACCCTCGATCTGATTCCCGGGGAGGAATTCGAGACCCCGCCGCTCGATCTTCTCGACCAGCCCCCGGAAGTTCCCGAGCCCACCAGCGTCACCAGGGAGGGCCTCGAGAGAAACGCCGATCTGCTGAAAACCGTGCTCGAGGATTTCGGCATACGCGGCGAGATCATCAAGGTCAGGCCCGGCCCGGTGGTGACGCTTTACGAGCTGGAGCCGGCGCCAGGCATCAAATCGTCGCGGGTAATCGGGCTGGCGGACGACATCGCGCGGTCACTCAGCGCGGTCTCGGCGCGCATCGCCGTCGTGCCCGGGCGCAACGTCATCGGCATCGAGATTCCCAACGCCCGGCGCGAGTCCGTGTATTTGCGCGAGCTTTTGGCTTCGGAAGCCTATGAGCGCACCACCGCCAGGCTGGCCCTGGTGCTGGGCAAGGACATCAGCGGCGCGCCGGTCATCACCGATCTCGGGCGCATGCCCCATCTGTTGATCGCCGGCACCACCGGGTCGGGCAAGTCGGTGGCCATCAACACCATGATCCTGTCGCTGCTCTACCGGCTGCCGCCGGACGAGCTCAAGTTCATCATGATCGATCCCAAGATGCTGGAGCTTTCGGTCTATGACGGCATCCCGCATCTGCTGGTGCCCGTCGTCACCGAGCCCGACAAGGCGGTCGTGGCCTTGCGGTGGGTGGTGCGCGAGATGGAAGACCGCTACCGCGCACTGTCGCAACTCGGCGTGCGCAATATCACCAGCTACAACGCCCGCCTGGCCGAAGCGCGCAAACGGGGAGAGTCACTGACGCGCACGGTGCAGACCGGATTCGACGCCGACACCGGCGCGCCGGTGTTCGAGGACCAGCCCCTGGATCTCAAGCCGCTGCCCTACATCGTCGTCGTCGTCGATGAAATGGCCGACCTCATGCTGCTGGCGGGAAAGGAAGTCGAAGGCGCGGTACACCGGCTCTCGCAGATGGCCCGCGCCGCCGGGATTCACCTCATCATGGCGACCCAACGCCCTTCGGTCGACGTCATCACCGGCACCATCAAGGCCAACCTGCCGACCCGCGTCAGTTTCCAGGTCACCTCCAAGATCGACAGCCGCACCATCCTCGGCGAACAGGGGGCGGAGCAGCTTCTCGGCTCGGGCGACATGCTCTACATGGTGGGCGGCGGGCGCATCATCCGCGTCCATGGGCCGTTCGTCGGCGACCAGGAGGTCGAGGCGGTGGTGAGCCACCTGAAGCGCCAGGGCAGCCCCGACTACATCGACGACATTACCGACGAGACGGAGTTCGGCCCGGCCTTCACGCCCGGCGGCGGCGGTTCCGTCGACGCCGTGTATGACGAAGCCGTGGCGCTGGTGCTGCGCGAGCGAAAGGCGTCCACCAGCTTCATCCAGCGCCATCTCCAGATCGGCTACAACCGGGCGGCCCGCATCATCGAAATGATGGAGGCCGATCGCGTCGTCAGCGCCGCCAACCATGTCGGCAGGCGCGAGGTCCTGGTCCGCGGCATGGACGAGGCGGAGCGCTGAACGACCTGTTGAGACATCACATCCAGAGCACTATCCGGCCATGGTACGCCACGCTTCGTTGAACCTCGGGTTTCTCGCCCTGCCGGCGGCACTTTTCGTCGCCATCGTCCTTGCCGGCGCGCCGTCCTCGGGCCAGACGCCCCAGGCCGCCAACTTGAGCGCCGCCGACTTGGCCGACATCGCCAGGATCGAGCGCTACCTCAACAACATTTCCACCATGCGCGCGAGGTTCCTGCAGGTCGCGGCGAACGACGAGTTGAGCCAAGGCTGGGTATACCTCTCGCGGCCGGGGAAACTCCGGGTCGAATATGATCCGCCGACGCCCGTCCTCATCATCGGCGACGGCTCGTGGCTCATCTATCACGATTCCGAACTGGAACAGACCACCTACCGGTCCCTCGGATCGAGCCTCGCCGGCTTCCTGGTGCAAAAGACCGTCAGGCTCGGCGGCGAGGTGACGGTCACCGGCCTCGAGCGGGGGCCCGGCGTCATCCGGGTGAAGCTCATCAAGACCGGCGAAGGGGAAGAGGGATCGCTGGCGCTCACTTTCTCCGACCGGCCCCTGCTACTGCGCCAGTGGACGATAACCGACGCCGAAGGACAGGCGACGCAGATCGCGCTGGTCAACACCCAATTCGGCCTCTCCCTCGACGCGGCGCTATTCGAGTTCACCGAACCCACCGAGGACGGAATCGGGGCCGATTAGCGGGCCGCCGAGCCGCGCCAGACTCCACGGTCGGCGTCATTAACCGCGCCTTTACCCCGCTGCCTTAAATATAAACGAGGGCGGAAAACCGCGCCTGCCCGTTGCGGGCGTGCGCCCATCGTGATAGCGAATGACCATGACCGTTGCCCAAACACGCCCACTGATCGGCGTTACCGCTTCCATCCACATGCGGCACGATCTGCCGTCGCACGCCGTCAGCGGACAATACATCAAGGCGGTCGTGGAAGGCGCCGGCGGCGTGCCGGTGATCGTTGCGGCGCTTGGCGATACCATCGCCACGGCGGACTTCGTCGGCCGCCTCGATGGACTCCTGGTGACCGGGGGGCGTTCCGACATCGAGCCCCACCACTATGACGGACCGCCGGCGCCGGCGGGCGCCGTTCACGATCCCGGTCGCGACGCCACCGCCCTGCCGCTCATCCGCGAGGCCATCGGCGCCGCCGTACCGGTGTTCGCCGTCTGCCGCGGCCTCCAGGAGATGAACGTGGCCTTGGGCGGCAGCCTGCATCAGCAGATTCACCGACTCGAAGGCAAGATGGATCACCGCTCGCCGAGGGGCGTGGAGACGGAGGAACGCTACGCCCTGGCACACGACATTTCCCTCCTCGCCGATGGCGACATCGCGCGTCTCACCGGCTTGACCTCGGCGACGGTGAACTCGCTTCATGGCCAGGGCATCGACAGGCTGGCCGACGGTCTCATCGTCGAGGCGACGGCGTCCGACGGCGTCATCGAAGCGGTGCGGGTCAAGGATGCCGCCGCCTTCGCCATCGGCGTGCAGTGGCATCCCGAGTGGCTGTACGCCGAAGAGCCGGTTTCGAAGACCCTTTTTGGCGCCTTCGGCGACGCCGCGAGGGCGCGCGCCGCTTCGCGCCCGAGTCCCTCGCTCGCTTCCGGCGGCGGGTTCAAGCCGCCTATCGCCGCCCAATAAGCGGCCGGAAATGTTCTCGAACACGGTGCTGGGCCGGCGGCCCGATCGCCGCTATGCTCGATCGCGCTTGACCGCGTCTATCGGTGACGCCGTCGATCCAGGGAGGCCTCATTGACGACTTACGCCATTCCGCCGTGGGACATGCCCGCCGTCCCGGTGACCGGCTCCGGCGCCCTGTTCCCGGTGCGCCATGTCTATTGCGTTACCCGCAACTACGACCCCCGCGCGGCCGAGCCCGGCGGATTGGCCGAGCGCCAGGCGCCGGCCATCTTCACCAAGGCTCCGGGATCGGTCCTTGCCGTCGGCGGCGAGCTTCCTTATCCGCCCGAAACCGAATGCCTCGAGCCCGAGATCGAGCTGGTGATCGCCATCGGCGAGGGCGGCGGCGCCATCGCGCCGGAGACGGCCGAGGCGCATATCTTCGGCTACACCCTCGGTCTCGACATGACCCGGCGCGACCTGCAGCGGGCGGCGCGGGCCGAGGGCAGGCCCTGGGAAATCGCCAAGTGGTTCGACGCGGCGACGCCGCTCGGCCCGATCCGCCCGGTTAGCGAAATCGGCCATCCGAGGAGCGGCGCCATAACGCTCGATGTCAATGGCGCGCGGATCCAGCAGGGAGATCTCAACCAGATGATCTGGAAGCCCAACGAGGTCGTCGCCCTGCTCGCCAGATACCAGACCCTGGCGCCCGGCGATATCATCTTCACCGGCACCCCGGCG
Organism: Pseudomonadota bacterium; assembly: GCA_022562375.1. The sequence continues at coordinate 9,695 of JADFPK010000005.1, read as the reverse complement.
GGCGAGACCGTCGTCAAGAAGGGCGACCGGCTCGAAGCCGAGATCGAAGGCATCGGCCGGCTTGCCGTGACCATCACATAAGATGGCCCTTCGCATCGCCACCTGGAACATAAACTCGGTCCGCCTGCGCCTCGAGAATTTGCGCCGGCTCATCGCCGCCGCCGGGCCCGACGTCATCTGTCTTCAGGAAACCAAGGTCGAGGACAAGGATTTTCCCGCCGCCGCCGTCGCCGAAATGGGCTATCCCCACCTCCAGTTCCGCGGCATGAAAAGCTACAACGGCGTCGCCATCCTCTCGCGCATTCCCTTCGCCGAGGCCGGAACCCGGGACTGGTGCGGACGGCAAGACAGCCGGCATGTCTTCATCGTTCTCGACGGCGGGATCGAGATACACAATTTCTACGTCCCCGCCGGCGGAGACGTTCCGGACCCGGAACGAAACGACAAGTTCGCCCACAAGCTCTCTTTCCTCGACGCCATGACGGGCTGGTTCGAGGCCCGGCGGAAGGATTCCAACCGCTTCGTCCTGACCGGGGACTTCAATATCGCCCCGCTCGAGACCGATGTCTGGTCGCACAGGCAATTGCTCAAGGTGGTGAGCCACACCCCGGTCGAGGTGGCGTCGCTGGGGCGGCTCGGGGCCTCCCATGACTGGGTCGACGCGGTGCGCCATTTCATCCCCCCGAAGGAACGGCTGTACTCATGGTGGAGCTATCGCGCCCGCGACTGGCAAGAGAACGACCGCGGCCGGCGGCTCGATCACATCTGGGTGACGCCGGCGCTCGAAGATCGCCTCGAGGGCGCCTCGGTGCTAAGGGAGGCCCGCGGCTGGGAGCGTCCCTCGGACCACGTGCCGGTGATCGCCACCTTGAACGACGGCGGCTAACCCGAATATTTCATCAGGGCGCTCCCCCGGTGCTCAGCGGTCTTCGAGCTTGGCCAGCGCTTCGGTCAATTTCTGGGTGGTGCGGTGAAGGCGCCGGGCGAGCTCGCACATCACCTGCACCCCCATATCGGGAAAATCGGCGACCAGGCGAAAGAACAGGTCCTTGGGGATCTTCAGCGCCGTAAGTTCGGTGCTGGCCCTTATCGTCGCGGTGCGCGGCACGTTGCACAGGATGGCGATCTCGCCGACGAGCTCGTTCTTGCCCGCCTTGGCGACCACCACCTCGGTCCCCTCCTTATCGACCAGCACATCGGCCTCTCCCGAGAGGATGATATAGGCGGCATCGCCCACATCGCCGAAGTGGAACAGATCCTGCCCCGCTCCGAAGGTCAGGCGCTGGCTGGTGAAGGCCAGAAGCTTCAACTGCGTCGGCTCGACATTGGCGAACATCGGGATATTTCTAAGAGCTTCGAGTTCCTCGCTCAGACTCATGGCACACCTCTCTCGCCGGCCGTCATCCGGCCCTCAGCAATTCGCTCAAACGGGTTCCCTCGCGGTCGAGCTCGGTAAATGTTCCCTGCTCGACGATCTTACCGGATTCCATGACGACGACGCGCCCGAAATCCTTGGCCAGCTTGGCGCGCGGCGATACGAAGATCAGTCCCCGGCCCTTCATCTCGGCGATCAGGTTGCGCAAAATCCGCGTCTGTACCGCGTCGTCGAGCACTGTCAGCGCCTCATTGACGATCATCAGGTCGGGCCGCTTGAGCAGCGAGCGGGCGATCGCCAGGCTCTGGCGCTGGGCGATGCCGAGGCGCGCGCCGCCGATGCCGACCTCGTAATCAAGGCCGACCTCCATCACCTCGTCGCGCAAGCCCAACTGGTCCACGACTTCCGAGATCATCGCCCCGACCCGCTCGGCCGATAGGGCCTGGCCGTAGGCGACCTTACCGAACAGGATGTTGTCCTGAAGGCTTGCCGCGGCGTTGTATTTCCCGGCGTCGAAAAATTCGACCGATGATTCGAGCGCCGCCGGCAATTCGGCGGCGAAGGTCCGGCGCGCCGTCAGCAGGCGGT
>JADFPK010000005.1:0-7633 GCA_022562375.1 Pseudomonadota bacterium | reverse complement strand
ACCGAACAGGATGTTGTCCTGAAGGCTTGCCGCGGCGTTGTATTTCCCGGCGTCGAAAAATTCGACCGATGATTCGAGCGCCGCCGGCAATTCGGCGGCGAAGGTCCGGCGCGCCGTCAGCAGGCGGTTCCGCATATCGTCGTCGATCTGGTCGAGCCGGTGGCGCGCCGGGATCAACTTGAACGGTAATGACAACAGCCGGTTACGGTCATCGGCGCCGAGACCCTCCAGCCCTTCCTTGGTGATCCTGCCGAGCAGCGCATGGAACTCGGGCAGGTCTTCGGCCTCGATGAAACTGTACTGGTCGAAAAACTCGTGGCCCGCATCGAGGCCGGAGAACAGTTCGATCATGATTCCAGCCACCTGGCGGCCCATCTCGAGGAGATCGGATGTCAGGCCGACCTTATCCAGGACTTCGCGCACATAGGGACTTTCGGCGAGATTGTCGATGTCGAAGGCGGCGCCGACCGGCGTGCCGAACAACAGGTTCTCGGCGACCGTCGCGTTGTCATTGTATTTGGCCTCATCGAAGGGTTCGACCAATCCCGCCATGTCGGGGGCCTCGAGCCGCTGGTGTATGGCTTCGCGCGCGCTGAGAAGCCGCGCCGCGATCTCGGGCCGCTCACCGGGATCGAGCGTCCCCCTGAGGCCCATCTCGTAGAGGGTGTCGCCCATCTCGACCAGATCCAGCGAAGCCATGGCCCGGACGCGAAGCGACTCCCGCCCGTCGGCCCCGGCGGCGGCGTAGTCGGTCCACCCGGCCTGGGGATCGAGGCCCGTGTTGCCGGCCAGGACCGCATCCTGCAGCGCGCTGGCGCGCACCTGCGCCGTTTCCTCGTCATAAACCGCGGGACGCAGGGGGCGATGCTTCAGTCCGTAAAACAGATTGTCGCGCACCGAGCCCGAGAACATGTACGCCCCGGGTCCGACATAAGCCATGCGCCGTCCGGTCACCGATTCGGGCAGATCGGCGAGGTCCCTGCCGCCGATGGTGATGCGTCCACCCGTCGGCGCGATGAGCCTGGCGATCAGCATCGCCAAGGTCTCCTTGCCGCTGGCGCCCGATCCGACGATGGCGATGTGTTCGTCGAGACCGAAGGTGAAGCTGACGCCATCGAGGATTTTCACCTGGTCATCTTCCTCGAGCCTGACGTTGGTGGCGACGATGTCGCCGGTTAGGCGCTCATCGGGCTCCGGGTCGGTGGTCTGCAACGACTCGTCGAGCATATCGGCGGGGGCGAACTGCATCGTCACCTGTTCGTATTTGATGCGGGCGTCGGCCTGGCGCTGGTAGTACTTGAGCAACTCTTTCCAGGGCGGCGTCAGGTCCTTGTAAGCGGCGAGCACGGCGACCAGCGCGCCGAAGGACAAATCGCTCTCGATCACCAGATATCCGCCGATCGAGTAGAACAAGAACGGCGTCAACTGCCCGAGGAAGCTATTGAGGAACTTGATGAAGAACTTGCGCCGGTAGATTTCATAGCGGATTTCGTAGATCCGGCCCATCCGCTCGGCGAATTTGGCCAGTTCGAATTGAGAGGTGTCATGGGCGTGGATTTCCGTCACCCCGGACACCGTCTCGCCGATATTCCGCGCCGTTTCGCGCACCGCCCGGACCCGCTGCTTGGCGAGCTCGTTCACCCGGCGCTGTAACCGGGGAATGAGATAGCCCTGAATCGGGTAAAGCGAGATCGCGGCAAGGCCGAGAATCGGGTCCTGTACGAACACGAAGGCGAAAATCACCAGTAATGTGCCGCCGAAGAAGGCCGGCAGCGCGAACGCCTCGCCGATGAAGCCGCCCAGCGGTTCGACTTCCGAAGTGATCATCGGAATCATCTCGGTCGGCGACACCCGGCGGAAATGGAACAGGGGAAAACGTAGAATCCGGCTGTAAAGCTCGTAACGCAGCCGGCGCAACATCCGTTCGCCCAACAGGCCCTGATAGATGTTGATGCAGAACCTGAAGCCGCTCTTGATGATCACCAGCGCCAGGAAAATGCCGGACAGCAGAAGAAGGTAGGGGATCTGCTCGAACTCGACGCCGAGGAGGGCTTTGGGAAAGTCCTTGGCGTTGATCGCGTCGTTGATGATGATCTTGGGCAGATCGAGCGAGAGATAAAGGATCGGGAACGAGCCCACCGTCAGACAGAGGATGGTTATCTGCTGCCTCAGGCTGTGCCGGAGAATGAACTTGAAAATACTGGGTTCCATGAACTCGGCGGCTGTTTCGGCGCCGGGCGCGCACTCGTTCCGTGGCGGCGGCGGCCCAGGATCGCGAAACACCTTATCCCACCAAATCGTGGCCGTAAATGTCGCATCCCCCCGACGCGAAAAGAACGTTTTGGCCGGTTTCGAGTCTGTGCCATAGTCTGCCTTCGCCTGCGGGATAAGCAGTGGATTTCAGGGAGACGCGTTACCGATGCAAAACGTCGACCCGATCACGGAAGTGACCGGTGGCCGCGCCGACAGGCGGGTGCTGATTTACAGCCACGATTCGTTCGGTCTCGGGCATCTGCGCCGCTGCCTGGCCATTGCCCACTCCCTGGTCGCGCGCCACAAGAAGCTGTCGGTGCTGATCCTGTCCGGTTCCCCCATCATCGGCAGTTTCGACTTCCGCGCGCGGGTCGACTTCGTGCGGGTGCCGGGCGTGATCAAGCTGCGCAACGGCGAGTACACCTCGCTGAGCCTGCATATCAGCATCGAGCAGACCCTTGAACTCAGGGCTTCTATCATCTGTCACACCGCCCAGGCGTTCGCGCCGGACATTTTCATCGTCGACAAGGAGCCTCTCGGCCTCGAGGGCGAAGTCGCGGATACGCTTAGGATTTTGAAGGACGGGGGGACGTCCCTGGTGCTCGGTTTGCGCGACGTCATGGACGAGCCCGACCTGTTGGCGCCCGAGTGGAAACGCAAGAACGTGTTGCCGGCGTTGGAGGATTTGTATGACCAGATCTGGGTCTACGGTCTGCGCCATCTGTGGGACCCTCTTGACGGCTTGGATTTACCGGCCACGGTCCGCGATAAGGCCGTCTTCACCGGATATTTGCGCCGCGAGCTGCCGCGCCAGCGGGTCGCCTCTCCCGCCGACGGACTGGTCGAGGGACCGTTCCTGCTGGTGACGCCGGGCGGCGGCGGCGACGGCGAGGCCCTGGTCGACTGGGTGCTGAAGGCCTATGAGGCCGATCCCCGCATCCCCTACCCGTCGCTGGTCGTCTTCGGCCCGTTCATGGCGCCGCGACGCCGCGCCGCGTTCCTCAAGCGCATCGGCGGACTCGACAAGGTCGAGGCCATCACCTTCGATTCCCATCTCGAGTTCCTGATGGCGCAATCGGCGGGGATCGTCGCCATGGGCGGCTACAACACCTTCTGCGAGATCCTGTCCTTCGACAAACCGGCCCTGATCGTGCCGCGCATGGTGCCCCGGCGCGAGCAATTCATCCGCGCCAGCCGGGCGCAGGAGATGGGCCTGGTGCGGGTCCTGGAAGACGACGGCAATTACGATCCCGCGGTCATGGCCGCGGCGCTCGGCGACCTGCCGTCGCAAAAGCCGCCTTCGCAAGTGGTCGTGCCGGGCTTGCTCGACGGTCTTGCCAACGTCAACCGGCTGGTCGACGATCACTTGGAACCGCCGAGCGTGATACGACAGGCGGCGGCGCGGTAATTCTCCGAGGTGACGGTGTGGAGACGGGTGTGCCGGGCAAGATCGCTTTCGTCGTCAAGGGTTATCCCCGATTGTCCGAAACCTTTATCGCCCAGGAGATTCTCGCCCTGGAGAGGCGGGGGTTCGACATCCTGATCGTCTCCCTGCGTCACCCGACGGAGCCGGACACCCACCCCATCCACGATGAAATTTCGGCCCCCGTCCTCTACCTGCCGGAATATCTCCACCGCGAGCCCTCACGCGTGCTGAAAGCGTGGTGGGCGATGCGTCGGCACCCGCGTTACCCGGCGGCGCTGAAGACCTGGCTCGGCGATCTCAGGCGCGATTTCACCCGCAACCGGTTCCGGCGCTTCGGCCAGGCCCTGGTGCTCGGCCACGAATTGCCCGCCGATACCGCCCACATCTACGCCCATTTCCTTCACACCCCCGCCTCGACCGCCCGATATGCGGCGCGGATTCTCGGCCTTCCCTGGAGCTGCTCGGCCCATGCCGTGGATATCTGGACGACGCCCGAGTGGGAAAAACGCGAAAAGATCGAGGATTGCGCCTGGCTGGTGACATGTACCGCCTACAACCGCGATCATCTGGCGCGCCACGCCGCCGACGGCGACCGCGTCGAACATCTCTATCACGGGCTTGATTTCAGCCGTTTCCCGCCGCCGCCGGAAGCCGACGGCGGGGGGCGCGATGGCGGCGATAAAGACCATCCGGTGGTGCTGCTTTGCGTCGGCCGGGCGGTGGAAAAGAAGGGCCTGGATATCCTCATCGCGGCGCTGGCGCGGCTCGCGCCCTCATTGCATTGGCGCCTCCTCCATATCGGCGGCGGCGCACTGCTGCCGTCGCTCAAGCGCCAGGCCCGGCGTTTGAACATCGCCTCGCGTATCGACTGGCTTGGGCCCCAGACCCAGCAGGCGGTCCTCGCCCGATACCGGGCCGCCGATCTGTTCGTCCTCGCCAGCCGTATCGCCAGGAACGGCGACCGCGACGGCCTGCCGAACGTCCTGCTCGAGGCCCAAAGCCAGGGCCTCGCCTGTATCGCCACGCGGCTCTCGGCGATCCCCGAACTGATCGAGGACGGGCTAACCGGTCTGCTCGTCACCGCCGACGATGCCGAGGCGCTTGCCGGGGCGCTGACGATTTTGATCGCCGATCCCCGTCACCGCGCCCGGCTCGGCGCCGCCGGCATGGCCCGGGTGCGCGAGCGGTTCTCCTTCGATGCCGGTATCGAAAGGCTGGCCGCCAAATTCGCCGATTGCGTTCCGCCGCCACGCCGCCAAGCGAACCCGCCATGCGCCTCGCCTTCTACGCGCCCCTGAAGCCGCCGAGCCACCCGGTCCCCTCCGGCGACAGGAGGCTGGCGCGGCTATTGATGGCGGCGCTCGCGCGGGGGGGACACGAGGTCGATCTCGCCTGCCGTTTCAGGAGTTGGGAGGGTGGCGGCGATGGCGCGCGGATCCGGCGTATTCAGGCCTTGGGCGAAGCCCTGGCCCGGCGGCTGATCCGGCGCTACCGCGCCACCGAGGCGGCGGCGCGGCCCGAGGCCTGGTTCACCTATCACGCCTATCACAAGGCGCCCGATTGGGTCGGGCCCGTGGTTTCCGAGGCGCTTTCCATTCCCTACCTCCTCGCCGAGGCCTCGGTGTCCGAGGCCCAGGCGAAGGGCCCCTGGTCGGACGGCTACCATTGCACCGTCAAGGCGGTGAAGCACGCCGACGCCGTCATCGGCCTCAACTCGGCGGATGCGCCGGGCGTCCTGCCCTTGCTGGCGGATCCCGATCGGTTGATAGCGCTCAAGCCGTTCCTCGACGTCGAGGCCTTTCGCCGATCCGCCGGCGCCGCCAACGGCGGGCGGCGCGGCCGCCTGGCGGCGCGGTACGGCCTCGACAGGGAGACGCCCTGGCTGCTTGGCGTCGCCATGATGCGCGATGGCGACAAGCTGGCGTCCTATGAGGTGCTGGCCGAGGCCTTGGCCGGGCTGGGCGATCGTCGGTGGCAGCTCATCGCGGTTGGCGACGGGCCCGCCAGACAACGGGTAGAGCGGTCGTTCGCCTGGGCGGGCGCGGAGCGGGTGCGGTTTACCGGGCGGCTCACGGCTAAGGAGCTCGCGCCGCTTTACGGCGCCTCGGATATCTTCGTCTGGCCGGCGGTGAACGAAGCCTTCGGCATGGCCATACTCGAGGCCCAGGCCGCCGGTCTGCCGGTGGTTGCCGGAAACAGTCATGGCGTCCGCGACATCGTTGGCGACGGCGAAACCGGCCATCTGACGCCCCAACGCGACGCCCCGGCCTTCGCCGCGGCGCTAGGCGGTCTATTGGATGATCCCGCCCGGCGCGCGACGATGGCGAAGAACGCGCTTTTCAACGCCGGCGAGACCCACGACATCGCCGGCGCCGCCGAAACCTTGAACGCGGCGCTCGCCATCGCCTGTGAAAGGCCAGGGACATGAGCGCCAAAGGCCATAGCACGCCGCTCGCCCTGATCCGCCACGGCACCACCGAATGGAACACCGATGGGCGCATCCAGGGCTCGACCGACATTCCGCTGAGCGAGATCGGCCGGGCCGAGGTCCGAAGTTGGAAAGTGCCGGCGGAGTTCAGGGATTTCGTCTGGATCTCGAGCCCGCTTGCGCGGGCGCGGCAAACGGCGGCGTTGCTCGGCGCCGACTCGGTGGCCATCGAGCCGCGCATCAGGGAAATGGACTGGGACCAGTGGGAAGGGCTGACGCTCGCCGACCTGCGCAAGAATTTCGCCGCCGAACTCGCCGCGAAGGAGGCCCGGGGGGTCGATTTCCGCGCGCCCGGCGGCGAGAGTCCGAGACAGGTGATGGCGCGCATCGAACTCTGGCTCGCCGACATCGCCGAGGCGGGGGAACCGACCGTCGCGGTGACCCATAAAGGCGTCGTTCGCGCCGCCCTGGCCTTGGCCACCGGCTGGGACATGGTGGACAAATGGCCGGTCGAAATCGATTGGTCGTCGGTGCATCTGTTCGCCGTCGACGGCGAGGGCCGGTTGACGGCGGAGCGGCTGAACATCGCCATGGCGCCGCCATGAGCGCGCACCGCGTCCTGTTCTTCGTGCAGCATCTGCGCGGCATCGGGCACTTGAAGCGGACCGCCGTCCTCGCCCGCACCCTGGCGCGGGACGGCATCGAGGTCGACATCCTCTCCGGCGGCCCGCCGGTGCCCGATCTCGATATCGGCGCCGCCGGCCTCTTCCAGCTGCCGCCCGTTTTCAGCCCCGACGACAGCTATAGCCGGCTGGTCGATGAAAGTGGCGCACCGGCCACGCCCGAGCTTCGCCGGCGCCGGCAAGCCCGACTGCGCGAGCATGTCCTCACGCGGCGGCCCGACATGGTGATCGTCGAGATGTTTCCCTTCGGACGCAGCCAGATCCGCGACGACATCGTCGCCCTCCTGGAAGCGGCGCGGTCGATGCGTCCACGGCCCTGGCTGGTGTCCTCGGTGCGCGACATCCTGCCCGCCAAACGCACGCCCGCGCGCTACCGGGAAATGGCCGACGACGCCGAGGCCTATTTCGATTTCGTCATGGTTCACGGCGATGAGGCGCTGATCCCGTTCGAGGCCAGCTTCCCGCCGGCCGGGCGGCTCGGCGGGAAGCTTCGATACACCGGCTACGTCACCGGCGCCGAAACCGGGGCGTCTAGGGAAGTGGCCAGGGAAGAGGCGGGGGAAGGAAATCGCGAGGTCGTCGTATCGGCGGGCGGCGGCGCCTTCGCCAAGGATTTGTTGGAGACGGCGCTCGAGGCCCGCGGGTTGTCCAGGCTTTCGTCGCTGACTTGGCGGTTGATCACCGGACCGAACTTCGACGACGGCGATTTTCGGGCGCTCGAGGCGGCGGCGCCGGCGGGCGTGGTGATCGAGCGCACGCGCCGCGATTTCCCCGAATTGCTTAAACGCGCGGCGGTTTCGGTTTCCCAAGCCGGTTATAATACGATGATGGACATCCTCACCA
>JADFPK010000140.1 GCA_022562375.1 Pseudomonadota bacterium | reverse complement strand
GCGATGCCAGGATGCCCGGCCGAGGCGGCGAAATTGTGCGCGATCCGCAAGCGGATTTCAACCTTGCCGGCGCACCGCCGGTTGCACCGATGCGGCGGGCGGGATTACCGGTCCGGGTCCCCTTCGCCGTGGCGCCAGCGGTCCAGCCGATAGGGGTCCTTGGGCGCCGGGCTCGACAGGTCCCTGGCGACGATCTCGGATGCCAGCCACAAGGCCAGGATCAGAAGAGACAAGCCATAGAGGTACGACATGCGCCGATTGTACGCCAAAATGCGCCGCCCGTCAGGACGAAACGCGCCAAGGTGTCGCACCCTCCTATGAAAGTGAGGATTAGTGTGCTCTCTTGACGAGCGTGTTTTCGTAAGCACCGAAGGCGATTTGCCATATTCAACGGATCACCCTGGCCATGAGCTTTATCGCCGGACAGGCCCTTGCCTATTTGAAGATCGGCGTGCTCGCACTCGTCGTCATGGCGATCGTGTGGGCCGTCGTCAAGCTCATCGAGACAAGTGGCCAGGGGAACGACGGCGGCGGCGACGGCCGGGATGGGGGCTGAGCCCGCCTCGGCGATTGGCCACGCCGGAGTGCCGCCCGATCGCCGATCACGCCGCTCCGGGCGGGACCCCGGGGTCTCCTCGAAGGCCGGCCGGAATCCCGGTTCAAAAGACCTGATTTGCGCCTCCAGGACGCTGAAAAACGCCGGAAAGCTGGGCCGCGAAGTCGATTTCGCCAAAATCCGGCGCCCCCACCGGCCGAGGAAATATTCGCCGGCGCGATAAAAAAACTTGTAATTCGAGGGGGTGAATGGGCATATTCAGACGGTGACGGCTCCGCAGCCGGTTTGGCGAATATCCCGCCCCAGGGCGGTTGAAACCTTCTCGTGAATTTGTTGTGCGGTCTATCACCCCGGGCGCAGTGGCGTCCCGGGCTCTACTCACTTATGAAAGCAAGATAAATGACCACAGGTATCGTGAAATTCTTCAACGTGGCACGCGGCTACGGCTTCATTTCCCCCGAAGACGGATCGAAAGACGCTTTCGTCCACATTTCGGCCGTCGAGCGCGCCGGACTGAGTACGCTTAGCGAAGGGCAGAAGGTCTCCTATGAGCTTCAGCCCGGCCAGAACGGCAAATCTTCCGCCGAGAACCTGTCCATCGTCGAGTAACCACCGAAGGCGCCGCCTCCAACTGCCGTTGGCGGCGGCCGCCGTTCGCCCTAAGCGATGCGGCCTTCAACGATGGGCCGACGGACCCGAAGAGGCGAGCGGACCGATCCGCCGTGATTCCTTCGACCACGGTAAATACGACGACCCATGGGATGAACGGCGCGATGCGCCGGGCCGTCGCCGGCCTTGCGCACCAGTCCGCGGGCGGTCCCGCCCGAGCTCCGGGACGAAAATTTCCGACCGTGATGCCTTGAACCGAAGCAGAGGATACCCGAAATGGCGAAGTCAGTAAAATCGAGGGCCGAGGAACAGTTCGCCGCAACCCAGAAAAAAGACAAGCAGGCCCTGAAAGAAAAGGAAAAAGCGCGGCAGCAGAGAGCGGAACAGGTGGCGCGCCTGCGCGCCCTCCGGCTGGCCAAAGAGGCGGCCGACAAGGAAGCCGCCGAGAAGGAAGCCGCCGAGAAAGCCGCCGCCAAGAAGAAAAAGCCCTCGCGTATTTCCAAGGGTCGTTGACGCTGATCGTAACGGCCGCAAGGGCCGCGGCGGACCCCAGCATCGACCAACCGCAACCGGCGACAGCCCCACACCCGCGCGGAACCCGCCGAGGCAAGCCCGACGAGGAATTAAGGTGACAACTAAGGTGACATCATACTTAATTCCAAAGCCCCAAATTACCGAGACGGGGAATTAAGTAAGGTGTCACCTTGATTCCAGTCGTCGTCCGATAGAATCGGGCGCAGCCGGGCGAGTCCGATATCGAGTGTTATCGCTGGCGAATGCCGTTGCGGACCATCCAGTTCGCGATGCAATCGGCATAGGCATCATGAATCACACTGTCCGGATGGCCGCGTGCGAGCCGATGTCCTGTCGCGAAGAGCTCGGGAAATTCGCAGTCTATGTCCTCCACCCCCGAACGCTTCACCGCTTGTCGGAATTCCGAGGCATCTCTCATACCGTGAAGATATACCACAAGAAGCTTCGAGCCGTTTGACGCGGCGAGGCCGCGTATCTTCCGGAGAAGCATTTCCATGACAATAAATTGACCATTTCTACTTTCGGTGTATCGCAAGGTGAGGTAACTATGGTGAAGTAGTGTCACCAGTGCGGATTTCGTCTCAAGCGGCCAGTAATTTTCAAAACGAGCGTCCCTAAACTCGAAATCGTCATCTATCAATCTAACATGAGGAGGAACGATAAATCCTCCTTTTGAGCTACGAAGCTGACGGACCCAAGAAGATGGAGTTAAGTTCCGCCGAAAGTGGTCCTCTATTAGTCCGTATATCGTTAAACTCGTATGCTGTGTGGCTCCATTCACAGCAAAATACTTTTTCAGGAAGAGGTAGGTTTGGTATGTCCCATAAGCTCCTACACCGAAGTTTCTCACTCTCAAAGTCGGGAATTTCTCGTTAATTCTGTATGCGAACGTCTCTTTGTCATTAACGCCCTGACCTTGTACGAAGCTGCCACCGACAAATAACACGTTGTCGCTGTTCAGGGAGTCATTCGAATTGAACGCCAGCCGCTCGCCGCCAGGCAATTAAGGTGACACCTTACTTAATTCCGTGTACCGGCCCACCGGGGGAAAGATTCACCACAGAGCACACCGAGAGCACAGAGGTTAAAACAATTCAGTACAAACATTTTTGAAAATGCTCTGTGATCTCTGTGGTTCAAAACACTTGATCCCCAAATTACCGAGACGGGGAATTAAGTAAGGTGTCACCTTAATTCCACCTTAATTCCACTGTCACGCTTGCGTGCCGGGTCGTAGAACGCGCCCCTATAACCCGGCGGCGGCGAGGGCGCTTCTCACGCCTTCATGGCCCATGCGGGCGTAGCTCAGGGGATCGGCCTTGGCCGGGTCCTGCTCGGCCTCGACCACCAGCCAGCCGGAATAGGCCGAGTGGCGAAGCGCCGCCAGCACCTTGGTGAAATCGACGGCGCCGTCGCCCGGCACCGTGAAGACGCCGTCGAGCACGGCGTCAAGGAAGCTCATATCCCCGCCCCGCGCCTTCTCCAGCACGTCGGCGCGGACGTCCTTGCAATGCACGTGGTTGATGCGCCGCCCGTGACGGGCGGCCACCGCCGCCGGGTCGGCGCCGGCGAAACTCATATGCCCGGTGTCGAGCAAGAGGCCGACGGCCTCCCCGGTGCATGCCATCAGCCGGTCGACCTCGGCCTCGGTCTCGATCACCGTGCCCATATGGTGATGGTACGCCATGGCGACGCCGCGTGACGCCAGATGCTCGGCCACGCGGGTCAGGCGATCGCCGAACGGCGCCCAGTCGTCGTCCGATAGCACAGGGCGGGCCGAGATCGGCGCCTCGCGGTCGCCGTGGGTGCTGCCGCTCGTCTCGGCGAAGACCATCACGGGGCACCCCATCGCGGCCAGCAGGGCCAGGTGGTCCCCGACCGCCGCGATCTCGTCCTCGACGGTGCGTTCCATCAGCTTGGCGCTGTACCAGCCCGACACCAGGCTAAGCCCGTGGCGGTCGAGGATGGGGCCGAGCTCCGCCGCCGTCCGCGGGAACTTGTGGCCCATCTCGATGCCCTCGTAGCCGGCCTCCCTGGCCTCCGCCAGGCAGGTCTCGAGCGGCGTCCCGCCGCCGAGCTCGGGCATGTCGTCGTTGGTCCAGGTCAGCGGATTGATGCCGATCCTCAAGCGCATCTCAGCCTTCGATGCGTTGCCTGGCGGCGGTGTAATCGGCGCGCGCGCTCCTGACCTCGGCGCGGTCCGAGACCTCGGGCACGGCGACGTCCCACCAGGCGCCGCCCTCCTTCGTCGCCGCCTGGGGGTCGGTCTCGATGACGATGACGTAAGTCTTGGCCGACGCCTTGGCGCGCCCCAGCGCCGCTTCGAGCGCGGCGATGCCCGAGACCTTCTCGGCGCCGGCGCCGAGGCTTGCCGCATGGGCGGCGAAGTCGATGCCGGGAACCTCGCCGGCACTGTCGGACGTGGCGAAAAGGTTGTTGAAGCTGGCGCCGCCGCACGCCGCCTGCAGGCGGTCGATGCAGCCGTAGCCGTGGTTGTCCAGCACCACGATGATGAGCTTCATGCCCAACAGCACCGAGGTGGCGATCTCCGAGTTCATCATCGAATACGAGCCGTCGCCGAGCAGCACGAAGACCTCGCGGTCCGGGTCCGCCATCTTGACGCCGAGCCCGCCGGCGATCTCGTAGCCCATGCAGGAATAGCCGTACTCCAGGTGATAGCCGCCGGGCGCCGGCGTGCGCCAAAGCTTGTGGAGCTCGCCCGGCAGGCCGCCGGCGGCGCACACCACGACGCCGTTGGCCCCGGCGGCGCGGTTGGCGGCGCCCAACACCTGGGCATCGCTCGGCAAGGGCGCGTCGGTCGGCGCGGTGGCGCGTGCCACGACCTGGTTCCAAGCGGCGACCAGTTCCCCAGCCCGCGCCGACCAGGCCTCTGGCGCCCGCCAGTCGCCAAGCCTGGAATCAAGCGCGTCGAGTCCCCTCATGGCGTCGCCGACGACGGGAAGGCCTGCGTGCTTGACGGCGTCATGGGGCTGGACGTTGAGCTGGATCAGGGTGAGGCCGGGATCGGCGAAGAGCGAGCGCGAAGCGGTGGTGAAGTCGGTGAGCCTGGTGCCGACGGCCAGCACCACGTCGGCCTCCGCCGCCAGCGTGTTGGCGGCGCTCGACCCGGTGACGCCGATGGCGCCGGCGGCCGAGGGGTGGTCCCACGCCAGCGCCCCCTTGCCGGCCTGGGTCTCGGCGACCGGGATGGCGTGACGCCCGGCGAAGGCGGCCAATGTTTCGGTGGCAAGCGAATAATGCACGCCGCCGCCGGCGACGATCAACGGCCTTTCGGCCCGCGCCAGGCGCTCGGCGGCGGCGCCCAACTCGGCCTCATCGGCGCCGATACGGCGCAGGCCGCGCATCCGCGGGCGGAAGAAGGCTTCCGGGTAGTCAAAGGCTTCGGTCTGCACGTCCTGGGGCAGCGCCAGGGTCACCGGGCCGCACAGGGCCGGATCGGTCAGCACATCGAGCGCCTTGGGGAGGGAGGCGATGAGTTGCTCGGGACGGACGATGCGGTCCCAGTAGCGCGACACCGGGCGGAAGCAGTCGTTGGCCGAGACCGTCGGGTCGGCGAAATCCTCAACCTGCTGGAGCACCGGATCGGGCCGGCGGTTGGCGAAGATGTCGCCCGGCAGGAACAGCACCGGCAGGCGGTTGACATGGGCCACCGCCGCCGCCGTGATCATGTTGGTGGCGCCGGGACCGATCGAGG
>JADFPK010000139.1 GCA_022562375.1 Pseudomonadota bacterium | reverse complement strand
CAAGATCAGCGCCAGGTATCACGATTGGAAGCGGTACAACACCGTGTCTTACGTATCGGCGACCCATGGCGGGCGGCACGTCAACAATTACGCCAACCCCAAGGCGAAACGATACGGCAAGTTCGAGAAGGCGGGCAAATTGCCCAAGGGCTCGATCCTCGCCAAGGACAGCTTCATGGTAACGGCCAAAGGCCAGGTTGGCGTCGGTCCCCTTTTCATCATGGAAAAGATGGCGCCAGGCTTCAGCAAGGCCAGCGGCGACTGGCGGTACACCATGGTCATGCCCGACGGCAGCGTCTTCGGCAGGACAAAGGGCGAGGGCGCCGCCAAGGTCCAGTTCTGCGCCGAATGTCACATGACTGCGGCGGAAACCGATTCCATGTTCTTCATGCCGGCGGAAGTGAGAGTCAGATAATCGCGTCGATCAAGGGGACGCCAAGCAATTAAGTATGGTGTCCCCTTCATTACCCCCTTGATTGCCGGCCGGCCTAAAGCAAGCCGTTTTCCTTGAAATAGCGGACGGCGCCGTCGTGAAGCGGCGCCGAATTGCCGGCCCTGACCAGGTTCTTGCGCTCGAGATGGCCGAAGGCGGGATGCAGGCCCTTGAACTCGTCGAAATTATCGAACACCGCCTTGACGACCTCATAGACGACATCGGCGTCGAGCTTCGCCGATACCACGAGCGTGGCGGTGACGCCGAAGGTTTTCACCTCCTTCGCGTTCCCCCTGTACATGCCTCCGGGGATGACGGCATGGGCTAAATAGGGACGCTCCTCGACCATCTCGTCGATGGCGGCGCCGGCGACCTCGACGAGCACCGCTTCGCACGCGCCCGTCGCCTCGTTGATGACGCCGTTGGGATGGCCGACGACGTAGACCACGGCGTCGGTCTTGTCGGCGCAAAGGGCCCGGTGCTGCTCCGAATCAGTGAACTCGAAGGCACGGGCCAAATCCTTTCCCTGCCAGCCGAGCGCTTCCATGACCAGCGCCATCATCGCCCGCTGGCCCGAACCGAGCCTGCCGATGCCGACCCTCTTGCCCTTGAGATCGGCGATGGCGGCGATGCCCGAGGAACCCCGCGCGAGAACCGTGAAGGCCTCGCCGTGGACCGAAAAGACCGATCTCAAATCGCTGAAAGGGCCGGCATCTTTGAACCTGCCGGTGCCGTTGACGGCGCGAAACTGCCAGTCCGACTGGACGATGGCCATGTCGAGGTCATTCGCCCGCATGGCATTCAGATTGTCGACCGAGCCGCCCGTACTCTCGACGGCGCAGCGGATGCCGTGGCTCTTGCGGCCCTTGTTGACGAGACGGCAGATGGCGCCGCCGGCGGGGAAATACACCCCGCTGACACCGCCGGTGCCGATGGTGACGGTGTTGCCATCGCGCGTGCTGACTGGCGCATCCGGCTTGATCGCCTCGATATCGTTGCCCGATAGGAACCACAACACCACGACCGCCGCGCACGCGGTGATGGCGAGGGCCGTGTTTCTGTTCATGGCGGCAAGCTACCACAAGACGGCGCCACCGGTGGGCGGCAAAACGATCCGGCCGGGACAACCGGATGGGAGTACCGGTCAGTCGCGCACCACCAGCACCGAGCAATTGGAGTGGCGGACGACCCGCGCCGCGTTCGGCCCCAAAAGATAGTCCTCGAGCGCCGGCCGGTGGGCGGCCATGACGATGAGATCCGCCTCGATGCGTTCGGCCACCGAGATGATCTGTTCGTAGATGGTGCCGTAAGCGACGATGGGCTTGACGGTTACGCCGTCCGGTACGCCCCCGGCGCAGAGCTTTTCCAGTTCCTTCCTGGCTTCCTCGACGGTCTTGTTCTCATAATCCTCGGGGAAGAACTGGGCGACCACGGTCATGCCGAAATCGGGCACCACGGAGAGCACATGCAAGGTCGCGCCGGCGCACTGGCAGGTTTCCACCGCCGTCGGCAGGGCCTTTTTCCACGAGCTCTCCTCGGTAAGATCGACGGTGAGGAGGATGTTCTTGTACATCCTTGCGCCTCCTTATGCCGGCGCGCCGGAAGGGCCGGCCGCGCCCGGCGCCTCGCGGCGCCGCCGCGCCAGTTGCAAAGCGATGACGGCGCCGAAAAGCGCCAGTCCGATCGGGTAGATCCACTGCCGCGCCGGCTGACCCACCAGCTCGACTTCGACTTCGGTGACGAAATCATCGAGCCTGATCCCGGCCTGTTCGGCCAGCCCCTTGGGCAGCAACTCGGAAACCGCGTAACGCCCGCCTTCGCCTACCTTCATCTTCAGCCCATAGAGCCCGTAACCGACGCCGGCGCCCAACTCCGGCGTGCCGATACGGTAGAGCTTGAAGCGGTCGCCGTAATCGGTCGACCGCACGACGTGGATGCGGATGGAGTAACCGGGCTCGGCCGCGGCCTCGCCGACGGCGAACCGCTTGAGGTCGAGGGGCTCGAAGTTCGGATAGATCTGGTTCATCACGAAATCGGGCCGGAACAGGGTGACGACGACGGCGGCGAGCAACACCATCTCATAGAGCTTGATCTTGACCAGCATCCACCGCTGGGTGAGGGAGGCGAAGGCGAACATCGCGATCAACGAGACAATGAAGATCATCAGCCCATGCCAGAAGCTCTCGACCCCGACCAGAAGCAGGTCCGGATTGAAGATGAAGATGAACGGCAGGATCGCGGTGCGGATATCGTAGAAGAATCCCTGGATTCCGGTCTTGATGGGGTCGGCGCGCGATATCGCCGCCGCCGCGAAGGCGGCGAGACAGACCGGTGGCGTGTCGTCGGCGAGGATGCCGAAATAGAAGACGAAGAGATGCACCGCGATCAGCGGCAGGACGAGACCGGACGCCGATCCCAACTCGACCAGCACCCCGGCCAACAGGGTGGCGACGACGAGGTAATTCGCCGTCGTCGGCAGGCCCATGCCGAGAATGAGGGCCATCACCGCGGTAAGCCCAAGGAGGATATAGACATTGCCGCCCGAGATCGCCTCGACCAGCCCGACCATGGCGTTGTTGAGCCCGGTCGATGCGACCGAGCCGACGATGATGCCGGCGGCGGCGACGGCGACGGCGATGTTGATCATGTTCCGCGCCCCGGAAACCAGCCCGCCATAGATCAGAACGACACCTTCCTTGAGGGCTTGCACGAAGTCGGACTCCCCCGCGCGCACCTCGCGCCAGACCTTCTGAATCAAGATGATGACCATCATTAGCAGGATGGAATAGAAGACCGAGCTTTCCGGTGACCACCGTTTGAACATCAACAGATAGACCAGGAGCGCGATCGGGATCAAAAAGTGGATGCCGCCGATAAAGGTCTTGCGAAGGTGCGGGATGTCGGATTTCGGCATGCCGCTCAGCCCCAGCTTCAACGCCTCCAGATGCGAGATGTAGAACAGCGCCATGTAGCTGATGACGGCGGGGATGAAGGCGGCCTTGACGACCTCGAAATAGGAGATGCCGATAAGCTCGGCGATGATGAAGGCCGCGGCGCCCATGATCGGCGGCATGAGCTGGCCGTTGGTCGACGCCGCGACCTCGATGGCGCCCGCCTTGACCGCCGACATGCCGGTCTTGCGCATGACCGGAATGGTGAAGGTTCCGGTGGTCACCACGTTGGCGATGGAGGATCCCGATATGGCCCCGGTCATGCCCGACGCCAGGATCGCCGCCTTGGCGGGACCGCCACGGTAGCGCCCGACCATGGCGAAGGAGAGATCGAGGAAATACTTGCCCGCCCCGGCCTTGTCCAACAGCGCCCCGAAGAGCACGAACAGGAACACGAAATCCACCGAGACGTCGATGGGGATGCCGAAAATGGCCTCGCCGCCCAGCCACTGATAGCTGATCAGCCGGTTGAGCGAGATGCCCCGGTGGGAAATCATATCCGGCATCGACTGGCCGAATATGGAGTAGACGATGAACACGCCGGCGACGATGACCAGTGGCAGGCCGATGCTGCGCCGCGTCGCCTCCAGGAGCAGGACGATACCGATGCCGCCGAGGATCGCCTCGAAGGGGAAGGAGAAGCCGAAGACGTCGATCTCGAGCGGGATCCCGTCGCGCTCCACCAGCCCTCCATAGCCGAGAAACAGATAAAGCGCACAGCCGCAGCCCAGCAACGCCAGGACGATGTCATAAAGGGGGATCTGCTTCCGCGCCAGGGACCGCGCCGCCGGGAACATCAGGAAACAGAGCAGAAGGCCGAACGCCAGGTGGATACCGCGCGCCGGCACATCGACGATTATCCCGATGCCCAAAATGAACGGCAGCGGCGAGGCGATCCAAAGCTGGAACAGGGACCAGAGGACGGCGATGACGCTGATGACGACGGCAAGGCGCGGTCCGGGCTTGCGGCCGATATATTCGATTTCCTCGATTCGTTTTTCGATGTCTTCCTGGGAAACGTCCGGAATCGCGGGCCCCGTTCCTGATTCAGCCATGGCGAGGATCCATCAATGCATCAACCGAAGAGCCGGATACATCGGATACATCGGACACATCGGACACAAAAGGAGAGCCGGCACCCCAGAATGTGGAGTGCCGGCTTCGAATTAACGGCGGCGATTATTTCAGGCCTTTTTCCTTGTAGTATTTGAGGGCCCCCGCATGCAGCGGCGCCGAAAGCGCGTTCGTTACCATCTGCTTGGGATCGAGGTTCCTGAACGCCGGGTGGAGTTTCCTGAAATCGTCGAGGTTCTCGAAGACCGCGCGTGTCACCTCGTAGACGACGTCCTCGGGAACGTCGGCGCTGGTAATGAAGGTGGCCATGACGCCGAAGGTGGTGACGTCGGCGGCGGTGGTCTTGTAGGTGCCCTTCGGAATGGTGGCGAAGGCGTAGTACGGGTTGTTCTTGACCAGCTTCGCCTCGACTTTGGTGTTGAGGTTGATGATCTTGGCGTCGCAGCCATCGGTGGCGATGGAGACGCCGGCATTGGGCACGCCGACGGTGTAACCGTAGGCGTCGATCTTGCCGTCGCAAAGCGCCTTGGACTGCTCCGTCGAGGTCAGTTCGGTGGCGATCCTGAAGTCCGATTTCTTGGTCCCGTAAGCCTTCATCAGGACTTCCGTGGTGCCGCGCTGACCGGAACCCGGATTGCCGATGTTGAACCTCTTGCCCTTGAGATCGGCCCAGGATTTGATCCCGGTGCCCTTGCCGACGATGATGTGGTAGGGCTCCGCATGGACGGAAAAGACCGCCCGCAGCTTCTTGAACGCCTTGCCCTTGAACTTGGACGAGCCGTTATAGGCGTGGTACTGCCAGTCCGACTGGGCGACGCCGAAGTCCAACTCTCCGGCCTTGATGTTGGCGATGTTGTAGGTCGAGCCGGCGGTGGACGGCGCCGAGCAGCGGATGCCGTGCTTGCGGCCCTTCTTGCGGCCTTCGGCGGCTTCCTTGTGTATCAGGCGGCAGATCGATTGGC
>JADFPK010000138.1 GCA_022562375.1 Pseudomonadota bacterium | reverse complement strand
CGCCCCTCGATCACCGCGGCCAGCTTCCAGGCGAGATTGTCGGCGTCCCTGAGGCCGGTGTTCATGCCCTGGCCGGCGAAGGGCGGCGTCAGATGCGCCGCGTCGCCGAGCAGGAACACCCGTCCGGCGCGCCAGCGTTCGGCCATGCGGGCGTGGAAGGTATAGACCAGCTTGCGGACGATGCCGCCGGCCTGATCGCCGCCGCCGAAGCGCCCGAGCAGGGCGCCGACGGCGGCCGGTTCCAGCATCTCCGCGTCGCTCTCGTCCGGCCGCAGCAGGAACTCCCAGCGCCGGGTGCCCGCCGGCCCCGGCAGGGTGATCGCCGGGCGGGCGGGATCGCAATGGACGCGGGTGTGGCGGTCTGCGTCCTCACGCCCGGTCATGTCGAGGACCAGCCAGCGCTCCTCGAACGACGACCCCGCCATGGCGATGCCGAGCAACCGGCGCACCGTCGAGGAGCCGCCGTCGCAGCCCAGAAGGTAGCCCGCCCGCACCCGGACGGCGCCGCCGCCGGGGGCGCGGATCCGGGCGGTGACCCCGTCGCGGTCCTGATCGAAGCCCTCGAGGGTGTGGCCGAAGAGGACACGGACATGGGCGAAGCGCCCGAGGCCCTGGCGCAAGGCGGCCTCCAGCAAGGGCTGGCGGAAGGGCGAGCGGCGGGGATAGCCGTATTCGCGGGTGCTCGGCAACACCCGGGCGAAGCACCGGCCCGAGGCGGAGAAGTAGTGATAGCCGTAGCCCGGGCCGATGCCGCCGGCGACCTCGCCGATCAGGCCGGTGGCCTGGATGGTGCGCAGGCCCTCGTCGTCGATGGAGACGGCGCGGGGCTCTTCGACGGTGCCCTCGTTGCGCTCGACCAGCACCGTGCCGATGCCGGCCTGGCCGAGCAAATTCGCCGCCACGAGCCCCGTCGGCCCGGCGCCGACCACCAGGACCGCGGCCTCGATCACCGTTTCGTTGCCTCGATCCGCGCCCATGGCCCCGGTCTTAGCACGGCATGGCGCGCTTTCGCGTCAACAATCGGCCCATTGGGAGGGCGCGGCGAGGCGCGGGGTCCTGGCGAGGCCGGGGGCCTAGGGTGCGGTCGCCTGCTTGGCGATCTTGGCGAAGATCGCGTCGAGCTCGCGGGCCATCCGCGTCAGCTTCTCGCCGCCGTCGGCGTAGGGCGCGAAGACCGCCGTCGGCGTCTTGTAGCCGAGGGTCGCCGTGCCATCGGCGTTCTCGGTGACGTAGAAGCGGATCGGCGCCTCGATCCCGGCGGGGATGCTCGCCGCCAACATGCGGACCGCGAACCGCGGGCTGTAGACGCCGATCACCATGTTGCCTGGTATCGTCTTGCCCAGCGACTTGGCGCCAAGCGTGGCGCTGGCGCGGGTGACCAGGCCCATCTTGTTGGCCTTGATCGCGGCGGCGAGGCGCTCGATCAGGTTGGCGTAGGAATGCCGGGTCTTGGCGACCTCCCAGCCGGGCGGCGCGCCCCATTCCTGGGCGGCGGCGGCGGTGGCGAGCGCCAAGGCGCCGATCAAGAGAACGGTCAGAACACGGATCACGGCAGGCCCTCCCCATTTGGCTTTCGGCCCGCGGGTTCTCGCTGAAATTTGCCGCCCGCGGTGGCCAGGCCGATGAAACCGAGGTTGCCACGACGGCTCCCCTCGGTCGCCGATAATGCTAGCACGAAGGGCGTTGACGCCACAATTCCCGCCGTCAACCGGCGATGCCGTTTTGGTTGCGGTGGCCGGCGACCACCGTTATCTACTTTTCGAAGCCAAGGGGCCCGCCCCCGCAAAGACGCGGCCGAGCAGGGGCTTATGATATCGCCAACGATGGAAATGTCGGCGAATGGAACCCGGTGGTGGCCCGTGCTAGGAACATCGCCGGCGCCGGTCATTCGGAGGGGGCAATGAGTGTTTGGAGGTTAATTCACGTCAGGCTCGGGTGCCTGATCCCGGTGCTGATGCTGGCGGGTTCGCCGGCGTCCGAAGTCCGCGCGCAAGGACTTTATTTCATCGATGCCCACAGCCAAGTGGACCGAGACGTCGATGCCGAGACCATCGTCGCCAACATGGACGCGGCAGGGGTCCGCCGTACCCTTCTATCGGTACGGCACGGCCGTAAGCCCGGGTTCGTCGTTCGGTTATCGGCGAAACTGCCGGAAAGGATCGTGCCATCGGTGACGACCAAGATGTGGGGCTACATCCGCGATGCCAAATGGCCCCATAAAAAATACCACGCGGCACTCGAAAACCAGGTCGAGAGCGGCAGGTTCAAGGCCATGGCCGAGGTCCTGATGTTTCATTCGGGCTGTCCCAAGGACAGGTGCCCATCGGTTCGTGTGCGCGCCGACGACCCGCGTGTCACGGCGGCGCTCGAAGCCGCGGTCGCCAACGGCTGGCCGTTCGTCCCGCATATTGAATTCGGCTCGCTTTCGTCCTCTGAACGCCAGGAATTCATGGACGGCCTCGAGGGAATGCTGAGGCAATACCCGGAGCACCCGTTCGCGCTGATTCATATGGGGCAACTGCAGGCCGGCGAGGCCAGGCGGCTGATCGAAGCCCACAAAAACATCCATTTCCTGACCTCCCACAGCAATCCGATATCGAACCTGTCCGGCGGCGGCTTCAAGGCCTGGATCGAAATGTTCGACGGCGGCGGCCTGAAGCCCGAGTGGCGGAAACTGATTACGGATCATTCCGACCGGTTCGTTTTCGCCCTCGACAACGTCTGGGGCAAACACTGGAACGATCGCGACTATTATGTCGATCAGGTGGCCTTGTGGAGAAAGGCGCTGGGGGAACTCCCGTCCGCCGTCGCCAACGCCGTGGCCCATGGCAATGCCGAGCGCCTGTGGAAGCTGACGCCGGCGCGGTGAAAGCAAACGCCCGCGGACGGCTCCGCGGGCGAGAGGATTGGGAAGGAACCGTCGCTCCCCGGGAGCGGCGGTAGTCATTCGAAGGCGCCACGGTCCTCGCCAAGCCTTCAAGTTATTCGCCACCGGCTCATAACCTCAAGCTCACCTTGAAACACTGCCCCCGCGCCCAGATCTCCGCCGCCGATACACGCAAAGACCCGTGGTTCGCCATGCGGTGTTTCAGCGAGGTCAAGGCGGACATGGGGATTTCAGCGACCGACAAATCCGTAATGCAATGTTTGGCGGCCGTCTCATTGGGGTTCGGGGCCGGCGAATAGTGCGGCAGGGCCGGCGAGTCATTCCAAGTGACTTCCGGCCAAGTGACTTCCGGCTTTTTCGGAAGCGCTTGCGCCGATGGCGTTATCTGGACCGCGGACCCCCTACGACTCCATCGCGGGTCACATGCAAGTCGGTAAGAGCCGGATCGTCGTGTTCCATGCGCCAGCTCAGCATCTTGCCGGCGTACTCGATGACCCGCTCCCGATAGGCGGGGTCGGCGGCAAGGTCATGGAACTCGTCAGGATCCTCTTCAAGGTCGAAGAACAGGGGCGGCAGGGCGGTGAAATGAACGTATTTGTACCGTTCACCGCGGATGATGTTGGCCGTGCATTGTTTAATCTCCAGTCCCAAGGGAGGATTTTCCTCAATTTTGTAAGGACTCCTGAGATCGAACTCCGCATGGTATTCCCGCCGCCACCCTTCCGGCCGTTCGCCACGGCAGAATGGCGATAGGGAATGGCCGTCGCACTGCGCCGGAATTTCCACGCCGATCCCCTCGAGAATGGTCGGCATGATGTCGATACTCTCGGTGAAGGCGTCGACGACGGACCCGCGTGCGGGGCCTGCCCCGGGCGTCGGATGGTGGACGATAAGGGGGATGTGGAAGGTCTGCTCGAAGTAGCTGAATTTGCCGAACATCCAGTGATCGCCCAAGTGACCGCCGTGGTCGGACGTAAAGATGATCAGGGTGTCTTCGTAGGCGCCGACCTGCTTGAGGTAATCCATCAGCCGGCCGATTTGCGCATCGACCTCCGACATCATGCCGAAGTACGTCGCCCGGATTTGACGAAGATCCCGCTCCGAAATGGCAAGATTGTCGCGCGGGTCGGCGCCGAAGGTATAGCCCGATCCCCGCTGGTTGAATAGATAATGCCCCAGCCAAGGGTGTTGGGCCGCCTCTTCCTCCGGCGTCGCCTGGCGCACCGGAAGCGGCATGTCTTCAATGTCGCACAGATCGTGGAAAGGCTCCGGCGCGATGAACGGGGGGTGGGGCGAAAGGAAGGACAGGTGGACGAACCAGGGACTATCGTGACGCACCGAAAGGTATTTGATCGCCTCATCGACGAGGAATGCCGTGGTGCTGTCCTCTGCCTTGAAACTGGCGGGGGCGAAGGTTTTGCCCTTGTTTTCCGCTCCTGGGTATGGCGCCTGGGCGGCGAACATGGCCAAGGGATCCGCCGGTATGGGGTAGCCCTTCGCCTTCAGATACGCCAGCCACGGTTTCCAACCGCTGGTTAAATGAGTGACCGGAACCATGCCCGGCAACACTCCCTCATAACTTTTGAGAACGTAATCTCCGGGCGGGTATTGGCGTGGGTCGGGGCTGATGTCGGTATATCCGAATAATGCCGGTTTGTATCCGGCTTTGCGGGCCTCCAATGCGACGTTGGTGTAACGGGCATCGAGCGGCGTTCCGTTGAGGACCGAACGGTGGTTTTGCATGTACATGCCGGTGTAGAGGCTGGCCCGGGACGGGCCGCAGGGCGTCGCCTGTGCATAATGGAACTTGAAAGAGACACCGTCGGCGGCGAGAGCGTCCAGCTTCGGAGTCTTGACATGGGGGTGGCCCAGCGCCGACAGGCATTCGCCCCGCCACTGATCTGCTACTATGAAGAGTATGTTCATGGCATACGCCTCGCTCTTGACGAGAAGCGGACAAGAAGACGGCTACGACGGCTCCCCGATACTTTGCTCATTCGCGCGCCGGTTATCGGGGGCGGCCGGATCGCTTGCCGAGCGCTGCACAAGCGCCCCCTTCAACTCCAGGGTTTCGGCGTAATGGCAGGAGACGAAGTGCCCGGATTCGATTTCGCGGAGCGCCGGCTGCGTGGTCCGGCAGGTCTCATCGGCGTAACGGCAACGGGTGTGGAAACGGCATCCCGGCGGTGGATCGGCCGGGTTCGGCCGCTCGCCGCTCAAAAGTACGGGAGTCATCTGCTGGTCCGGGTCGATATCGGGTATCGCCGACATCAGGGCTTCGGTATACGGATGTTTCGGCGTGTAATAGAGTTTCGCGGTGTCGGCCAATTCGACGATCTGTCCCAGATACAGGACGGCAACCCGGTCGCAGATATAGGCGACGGTGGCCAGATCATGTGCGATAAAGAGGTAGGTCAGGCCCAACTTTCCCTGCAACTCCTTCAGCAAATTAAGGACTTGCGCCTGGATCGAGACGTCCAGCGCCGACACCGGCTCGTCGCAGACGATGAATTCCGGCATTAGCGCCAACGCCCGCGCGATGGCGATCCGTTGCCTTTGGCCGCCGCTGAAG
>JADFPK010000004.1:14065-19198 GCA_022562375.1 Pseudomonadota bacterium | reverse complement strand
CATTACCGGCCCTACTACTCGGTCAACGAGACTTCCTGGTGGCTGCACCGCCAGGGTTAGACCGGCCCGATTCGACGGGGCCGGTTCCTCAAGCCAACAGGTTTGAATCCAATTACGACATATTTACGGTATTAGGTAGCAAGCACACCTAAAATCCCCTAAAAACTTTCCCCGCGTTTTCATATGCTTACCGCATGGCCGAGCCGCATGTCGTAACCGCCCTCATCCGCAAACGTGGCGAGATTGCCGGGCAAATAGAGCATACCCAAACGCAACTGCGCCAGTTGGTCATTGACCTAGATAATCTGGACGCCACGCTGCGGCTATTCAAGCCCGATATAGACCTAGAGGAAATCCGGCCCAAGCCGTTGCCGCCAAGGCATCACGCCTTCAAGGGTGAAGTGTCGCGGATCGTGTTGGACACTCTGAGACAGGCAGACAAGCCGCTCACCACGCATGACCTTGCGCAGCATGTCATGGCGGAGCGTGGGTTGAACGCGGCGGACAAGAAGCTGGTGCAGTTGGTGGGGAAGCGCGTTGGGGCTTGTCTCAGGCACCATCGGAACAGAGGGCTGGTGGTATCAGAGCGGGGGCCAGAAGCACATTTGGTGTGGGAGATTGTGCATTAAAGTTTGACAATATGGTCGGCAGACTGAACGGTGAAGGTGAGTTTATTTCTTTGCCAGTCAATCACGGTTCGCCAACGGCTAAGAATATCACGCCCCAGTAGTGACGGGTAATTCTGGTTGTAAGGTTGGGGATTCGTGATCAGAATATCTATATCATAAACATAGACACGTTTTCCTGGCTCTGAAAACGCTATCAAGGCACGTTCTTGAAAATCTGTACATTCCCCACCGATCCCGCTTGTTTGAACACCGCCAACGAGTTGATTATAATCAATACCCATCAGGGCAGATTCGGTTGGCATGAGGTAAGTGACATCAGCCCCAGAATCGACCAAGAATGATATGTCAGCGTGACACCCTAACCGGGGTAAAGCTACGCGACCCTCAATATAGGGACGTGCAGACGTATTGCCGAAACGACCGATAAGCAATGTTTAGAAGATCATGGTGCGTTGATTACGATCAATGTAACGCACTAGCACCCGCTCCTTGGGGATATGCTTCGCTTTTAGCTGGCGAAGCACGGCTTTCAACGTCTTGCCGCTTGCCGCAACGTCACCTCTGTAAACTCCGATCCATTGTTTGGGGTATTTATCGATAAGGCGCGGATGCGATTGAGAAAATACCGCTACGGTCTCACGATACTGGTTTAGCTCACGATCCAATTCTCGCGGCGAGGCCCCGAGGCATTTACGTAACTCGGCTCGTGATAATCTTGCCATTTTCATGCCCCCCTTGCGTGGGACGCGCCCAGATTTAGGATTATCTACCCATATTCCACTTTAGGCGCAATTTTGCCCCATAAGTGGTTAAATTCTAGATAGTCTCAAGTGGCAAATATACCACGCTTAATCATCCATAGCCCGCTAATCAGCTGAACGCTGCCAATACCCCTTCCACTCCCGCGATACCGGGTGCGCCAGGGCCGCGCTGGCGACTAGCAGATACAACATCCCATTGGGCTTCCGGCGGGTATCCTCGCGCCACGCCATCTCACGCGCGTAGGAGTGCAGATACGGGCCGCTGACGTGGTGGTGAGTGCCGATCTCGGCCCGGCGAAGGCGGGAGAAATAGCTTTCCGCCTGATTGGTGCAAGCATCCTCATCCTCACCTCCAAAGACGAAGGGAAGAAACCGGCCCTTGCGCTTGCGCATCACCACCATGGTACGGCGCGCGCCCGTAAATCCCCGTCAATTCCCTGAAATCCGTCACCCCTCGAGCGTGCCCGCGGGGGTGAAAATTTTCCCGGCGCCGACGGCTCCTGTGGTTAAATCGCGCTTCGAATCGATAAGGAAGCGAAGGGTCCGGGCGATGACGGAGTTGAGGATCGGGGTTACCGGCGCCGCCGGGCGCATGGGAACGACCCTGGTGCGCCAGGTCGAGGCTACCGAGGGATGCGCCATCGCCGGCGCCATCGAGCGGCCGGGTCACGACGCCGTCGGGCGCGATGCCGGCGAGCTTGCCGGCTTGGAGGCGCTGGGCGTCCCCATCGGCGACGATCCGGTGGAGTTGTTCGCCAAGGTCGATGCCGTGCTCGAGTTCACCGCCCCGGACGCCACCGTCGAGCATGCCGGCCTCGCCGCCCAGGGCAAGACGGTTCACGTCATCGGCACCACGGGTCTCAATTCCGACCATGAGAAGGCCCTGGCCATGGCGGCCCGCCATACGGCGATCGTGCGCGCGCCCAACATGTCGGTGGCGGTCAATCTGATGTTGGCGCTGACCGAACGCATCGCCGGCGTCCTCGGCGAGGATTACGACATCGAGATCGTCGAAATGCATCACCGTCACAAGGTCGACGCGCCCTCGGGCACGGCCTTGGGACTGGGCGAGGCGGCGGCCAGGGGACGGGGCGTCACGCTTGATGATGTCGGCAGGCGCACCCGCGACGGCCATACCGGCGCCAGGCGCGCGGGTGATATTGGCTTTGCCGTGATCCGCGGCGGCGACGTGGTGGGCGAGCACAAGGTGGTGTTCGCCGGCGACGGCGAGCGGCTCGAGATTGCCCACCAGGCGACGGGCCGCCAGATCTTCGCCCGCGGCGCCGTGCACGCGGCGCTATGGGCGCAGGGCAAGCCTCCCGGCCTTTACTCGATGAAGGACGTTTTGGGATTCGGCGACTGAGCACAAAAGTTTTGAACCACAGAGATCACAGAGCGCACAGAGAATTTTCAAAAACGTATTTACTGAATTGTTTAAACCTCTGTGCTCTCGGTGTGCTCTGTGGTGAATCGTTTTTTGGCGCCTTTAGGACGATTGCGGCGACGGTCCCGAACGCACCAGCACGACACCGCTCAAGATCAGGGCCATCGCCGCCAACTCGGTCACGCCGATACTCTCGCCCAGCCAGGCGACGCCGAGGACGACGCCGATAACGGGGATCAGATAGTTGATCGTCGACGCGAAGGTGGCGCCGGCCGAGGCCAGCAGCTTGAAGAATATGAGGGTCGCGAAGCCGGTGGCGACCAGTCCGAGGATGAACACGGCGCCCAGGGCCTCGGCCGCCGGGGCCAACGTCCAGGGCGCGTCGATCACCAGCGCCACCGGCACCATTATGGCCGTCGAGGCGACCATCGTGCCGGCGCCGAGAACGACGATGGAGGTGGTCTGGCTGAGGCGCATGGCATAGACCGCCATGGCGGCGTAGCTCGCCGCCGCGGCGACGATGGCGAGATGGGCGCCGCCGTCATCGCCGAGCCCTCCCAATGCTGCCGGCCCGACCAGCACCAGGAGCCCGGCGAAGCCGAGCGCCAGTCCCAGCCCCCGGCGCCAGGTCAGGCCCCGCTCGACCCGGAAGAGGGTGGCGAAGGCCACCGTGAAGACCGGCATGGTGCCGATCAGGATCGCCGCCAGGCCGCTGTCGACCCGGAGCTCCCCATAGCCGATGAGCACGAAAGGCAAGCCGTTTCCGAGCATGCCGATGGCGGCGAAACGACCCCATTGGCGAAGATCGGCCGGCAGGCTCTCGCCCAGCAGGCGCAGGATGATGAGCAGCGTCACCGCCGCCACCGCGACCCGCGCCGTCGCCAGGGATATGGGCGGTATGGTGACGACGGCGATCTTTATCAGGGCGAAGGCGCTGCCCCAGATCAGGGAAAGGGCGATGAGGAGGACGAAATCGCGGGTGCCGGGCGTTGGGGTCATGGACTCGACTTGATAAGCGATCGGGGGCCTCGAAGTCAAAGCCCTTCAGCCATCGGCGCCGTCCGGGCGCCATCATCGCCCTTGCACGGCGGCGCGGCGCGGCTACATTGGCGGTCATGAAAGGCGCCGATATCGATGAATTCTTCCGCCGCTTCGAGGCCGCCAGGCCGGCGCCCAAGGGCGAGCTCGACCATATCAATCCCTATACCCTGCTGGTGGCGGTGGTGTTGTCCGCCCAGGCCACCGACGTCGCCGTCAACAAGGCGACGAAGGCGCTTTTCGCCATCGCCGATACGCCGGCCAAGATGGTGGCGCTGGGCGAGGCAAGACTCCGCCGCCGCATCAAGACCATCGGGCTGTTCAACACCAAGGCCAAGAACGTCATTGGCTTGAGCGAGATAATCATCGCCGAACACGGCGGCGAGGTTCCCGACGACCGCGGGGCGCTGGAAGCCCTTCCCGGGGTCGGGCGCAAGACCGCCAGCGTGGTTTTGAACGTCGCCTTCGGCGCCCCCACCATCGCCGTCGACACCCATGTCTTCAGGGTCTCCAACCGCACCGGGCTGGCGCCCGGCAAGACGCCGCTGGAGGTCGAGAACAAGCTCGCCGATGTCGTGCCGAAGCGGATGCGCCGACACGCCCATCACTGGCTCATCCTCCATGGCCGCTACGTCTGTCTGGCGCGCAAGCCCAAATGTCTGGAATGCGTGGTCGAGGATCTTTGCCGGTTCGAGGGAAAGGCG
The DNA here is from genome assembly GCA_022562375.1 of Pseudomonadota bacterium. Next base: position 14,682 of record JADFPK010000004.1, on the reverse strand, counting down.
ACTTTCTAGGGGGAAGACGGCGTGGCGGACGCGCGGGGTCTTCAATGCGCCGACGCCCTTAAGTACGCCGACGCCCTCAAGTCCGCCAACGCAAGGTCCGTTCCTTCACCGGGTTGACGAACGGGCGGTTCTCCTGGCGGCTCGATGTCCACTCCTTTTTCAGCCGGTAATACCATTTGGCCTGCCGATCGGCGTCGTCGACCAGCATCAGCGGCGGATGGTGCGCCAGCCCTTGCTGCTGCAAGGCGAGGATTCGCCGGTCCTGACCGAGAAACCCGCGGGCGACCGCCCGAATCAAGGGCTTGAACGGCGTCACCCAAGGCATCGTCCAGTAAAGCACGTTATTGACCTCGGTTTCCTCGGGTCCGACCGGGGTCATGGCGGTGAGGTTGCAGAACACGTGCCGTCCGCTCTGGATATGATCGGTGCGAATGCCGGGGAGCCGGAAGGCGATCTCGGTCTCCGGCGCGCCGCCAAGCAGCCGGTATGCCTTGGAGTTGGTCGAGGGCGCATGGCGGCACATGGTGAAGCCAAGCTCCGAGGGTCGGAAGCGCTTGGATTTCTCGTGCGCCGTCTTGGCCGGACGCCACCACCAGGAGCGGTGCACATTGGGCACG
>JADFPK010000004.1:0-13968 GCA_022562375.1 Pseudomonadota bacterium | reverse complement strand
GGCCTTGGAGTTGGTCGAGGGCGCATGGCGGCACATGGTGAAGCCAAGCTCCGAGGGTCGGAAGCGCTTGACTTTCTCGTGCGCCGTCTTGGCCGGACGCCACCACCAGGAGCGGTGCACATTGGGCACGTGGGCCGGATCGATGAGGCCGATGACGGCGTCGTCGATGGGGCAGGGGAAGCGCAGTGTCACCGCGAGAGTGCCGTAGCGCTCGCCGAGGCCGGGAATGGTGGGGATATCGGCGGCCGACGCCTCGGTGCCGGCGCCCGGCGCCCGCCGGCCGGCCATGAACACCCAGATGTTCCCCTGCTTCTCGCGGCAGGGGTAACTCGCCACCTGGATTTTCGAGAGGTCGAAGTTCTGCCCGGCGATAAGCGTCGGGATGCCAACGCACTTGCCGTCGCGGTCGAAGCGCCAGCCGTGATAGCAACACTCGATCTCCTTGCCGTCGAAGGCCCCGTAACTGAGAGGAACCCCCCGGTGAGGGCAGATATCGCGAAGCGCGAAGGGGGCGCCGGCAGGGTCGCGGCCGAACACCAAGGGCTCGCCGAGCAGCGTCATCGCCACCAGACGCCCGGGTTTCAACCGCCCACCCGGCATGGCGAAATACCAGAGGTCGTATAAATAAGCCTCGGCGCCTAGAGCCGTGGGCCGAGGTTCCGCGGCGCTTGGCGTAAGGGCACTTGAAGGTGGGGGGTCGGCCACGCTTGACATCGGTAATGCTCTAACCGGCCCCGTTCCTGGCCCGGGCGTTCAAGTGCGCCGCCAGGCATCGCGTCCTGGAGGCGGCCTCGGCCTTGCCCTGACGCATTTCGAAATGAAGCACCCGGTAGTCGTCGCCCGACTGGTAAAGAAAGACATCGAGGATGCATTCGGGATGCCGGTATTGCCAGATCTCGGCGGGGACGTCCCGGCGCCGGAAATGGGGTTTGCCCAAAAGGTCCGAAAGCTGGGCGCGGGTCAGCCCCATGATGCGCCGGGGGTTCACCGGAGGCGCCACGTTGGCGGTCCGGGTTTCCGGCGGCGGCGGTGTCTCGGGGATATTTTTTTTCGCCTTGGCCGGGGCCTCGGGGGCCGGGGCCTTGGGCATTAGCGCCCCGCGCCGGGTCGCCTCCACCGGCGTCTCGATCCCGGCCTTCGCCGTCTCGACCCCGGACGTGGACGGCGGCGGGGTCCCGGGCGGAGGGCCGGCGCAGGCGGCCATGGTAAAGGCGAAAGCCACGGCGGCGAGGCGAAATACCGGCTTTAGGCCCATCAGCAACCCACCGCGCCCGTGGCGCCGTCTCTTCGGATATGACCGGTGTCGTCCGTGCTCACCGCGATCAGGCGCCAGGAGCGTTCCGCGCGCCCTGGCGCTCTCGCGATTTGCCCTTAACCGCCGTCATCGGCTCCATCGGCAACGGTTCCTCCGCCGGGCCTTCGGACGGTGAGATCAGACCGATGTCGCCGGAAATCTCGCCGCCGGCCTCGATCTCGAGCTGGCCGTACCGGATCCTGCCGATGACCCTGCCGCCGGCGTGGATGACCAGCCGTTTGCTGACCTTGAGATTACCCTCGAACCAGCCACTGATTTCGGCGTTTTCGATCACCGCGGTACCCTTGAAATGGCCGTCCTTGGATATCTCGATGATCCGGCTTTCGACCTTCTCCGCATCGACGTTGCCTTCGACCACCAGCCGGTCGCATAAAATATTGTTGCCGTTCAGACAGATGTCGCGACCGACCACCAAGGTCTTGCTCTCGGCGCCGGTATAGGCGTCCATGTCGGGGCGCCTGGGACCGATGCCGGGAATGCCCGAGAGCCGGCCGGTTAACGGGGTGAATGGCCGGGCCGGGACCGGATGGGTGACCGGTAAGGGGGTCACCTGCCGCGCCGACGGTGTCGCTACCGGCTTGGCGACGGAACCGCCATCGACTTCGGGGACGATGGGGATCTTCGGCACGGCCAAATCACTTTTCTTTCGGCGGAACATGCTGTGTCGCTCCTTCCTTGCACACCCTGAATGTCCTTTAACCGCCTCGGCCGATCGCCTGGGCCCGCAAGGGGCTTTAGATCGGGGTGATCGCCTCCCGTGGCGTCGACGGCTCTGCCGGGTTGGCGCGCTTGGCCGGCAGCGTTATTGGTGTCGAACGCGCCTTGTCGTCAGGATACCCGTTCAGCCGCCGGAAAACCAAATGAATTCGACCAACGGGGACCGATGCCACTTGTGCGAAACCAAGCGCGGTTTATATTCGGGCTTTCGAATCCCGGTAGACGGAAAGCGACAAGACCATGGCGGATTCCCTCCTCGATGTCGTCGGCATCGGTAATGCCGTCGTCGATGTCATCGCCCAAGCGCAAGACAAGTTCCTCGACGACAACGGTTTGACCAAGGGTACGATGGTGCTGATCGACCTCGAGGAGGCCGAGGCGCTTTATGCCAAGATGGGGCCGGCGATCGAGTGTTCCGGGGGATCGGCGGCGAATACCCTGGCCGGGCTGGCCTCCCTTGGCGGCACCGCGGCCTTCATCGGCAAGGTGCGCGACGACGATCTCGGCGGCATCTTCCGCCACGACATCCGCGCCGTCGGGGTGGAGTACGATACCGCCGCCGCCGTCGATGGCCCGGCGACGGCCAGGTGCCTGGTGCTGGTGACCCCCGACGCCCAACGCACCATGCAGACATATCTCGGCGCCTGCGCCGAACTTTCGCCCCGCGACATCGATCCCGAGCTTATCGAGCGGGCGAAGGTCACTTACCTCGAGGGCTATCTGTGGGATCGGCCCGAGGCCAAGAAGGCGTTCAAGAAGGCGGCCGGCATCGCCCATGAAGCGGGCAACAAGGTGGCGCTCAACCTTTCGGACCCCCTCTGCGTCGACCGCCACCGGACCGAATTCCGCGAGCTGATCGGCAATCATGTGGACATCCTGTTCGCCAACGAGACGGAGATCGTCTCGCTCTGCGAGGTCAGCGGCTTCGACGCCGCGCTGCAGGAAGTACGGGGCTACTGCGATGTGGTGGTGCTCACCCGGTCGGAAAAAGGCTCGGTGGTCCTTACCGACTCGGAGATCCACATCCTCGACGCCGAGCCGGTAGATAAGGTGGTGGACACCACCGGCGCCGGCGATCTTTATGCCGCGGGCTTCCTCTTCGGTCTGACCCGAGGCTGCGATATTCCCACCTGTGGGCGTCTGGCCGGCAAGGCGGCGGCGGAAATCATCGGCCAACTCGGCGCCCGCTCCGAAAAGCCGCTGGCCGACCTGTTGGACTTTTAGGACTGGGGCCAGGGCATGACGGCGGCCCCCGCCGTCCGCGCGGCACGGCGAAGCTGGCGCGAATCGCTCCTCGTCTACAAGAATACCAAGGTGCTCGGGATGCTCTTCCTGGGCTTTTCGGCCGGGCTGCCGTTTCTCATGGTGTTCTCCACTCTTTCCGGCTGGCTGGCGCGCGAGGACATAAGCCGCGCCACCATCGGTTTCTTCAGTTGGGTCGGGCTCACCTATTCGATCAAGTTCTTCTGGGCCCCGGTGGTGGACCGCCTGCCGCTGCCGTTTTTGACGCGCGCCATGGGCAAGCGGCGGAGCTGGATGTTCCTGGCCATGATCGGCATCGGCCTGGGGATCCTCGGCATGTCGGCGACCGATCCGACGCAGAACCTGACCCAAATGGCGCTGTTCGCGCTCGTCGTCGCCTTCTCGTCGGCGACCCAGGATATCGCCATCGACGCCTACCGCATCGAGGTCGTCGCTCGCGAAGTCCAAGGCGCCATGGCGGCCACCTATCAGCTTGGCTATCGCATAGCACTGCTCGCCGCCGGCGGCGGCGCCTTCATCATGGCCGGCAGAATGTCTTGGCCGGCCGCTTATCAGGTCATCGCCGGGCTGACGCTGGTCGGCATCGTCACCGTCTTCGTCATCCGCGAACCGGCGGTGACGCGCGATACGGACGCGTATCGGCGCGAGGAGCGGGTGGTGGCCTTCCTGGCCCGCAGCGACCACATGAACCCGCGGTTGCGCGCCGTCACGGCCTGGCTCATCGGCGCCATGGTCTGTCCTTTCGTCGATTTCATCGCCCGCATGGGCTGGCTCGCCGTCGTCGTCCTGGCGTTCATCGGCTTCTTCCGCATCAGCGACATCCTCATGGGCGTGATGGCCTACCCCTTCTACATCGATCTCGGTTTCAGCGAGGAGCAGATCGGCGTCATCATCAAGTTCTTCGGCTTTTTCATGACCATCCTGGGCGCCTTCATCGGCGGAATCCTGGTTGTCCGCTACGGCATCATGCGGCCGTTGTTGCTGGCGGCCGTGCTTGTCGCCGTGACCAACCTTCCCTTCGCCGTCATGGCCGCGGTCGGGCGGCCGGACGTCGGCCTCCTGATCTTCACCATCAGCGCCGACAATCTGACCGGCGGGCTCGCCGGCTCTGTCTTCATCGCCTATCTCTCGAGCCTCACCAGCGTCTCCTACACGGCGACGCAATACGCGCTCTTCTCCTCGCTGATGACGTTGCCGGGAAAACTGCTTGGCGGGTTCACCGGAATCGTCGTCGAACAGGCGGGCTACACCGACTTCTTCCTGTATGCCGCCGCGGCGGGCATCCCCGCGATCGGGCTCTCGCTCTATCTTTTGCGCGTCGCCGCGCCCGCGGAAACCGCACCGCTGGCGGCGGGGGCAGAACCGCGTTGACGGCGCGGGGGGCCCGCGACAGAGTGGCGGCCGGTCCATATCGGGCGGGATTCACAGGGTAACGATAGGGGGAAGTGACCATGCAGGTGGGCGTTCCCAAGGAAATCAAGACCCACGAATACCGGGTCGGCATGGTGCCGGCCGGGGTGCGCGAGCTGACCCGGCTCGGGCACGGCGTCGTGGTTGAAACGGCGGCCGGTGAAGGGGCCGGTTTCGCCGATGCCGATTACCGGGCCGCCGGCGCGGCGATCGCCAAGGACGCCACGGAGGTCTTCGAAACGGCCGGGTTGGTCGTCAAGGTCAAGGAACCCCAGGCGCGGGAATGGCGGATGCTCAATGAGGGACAGATGTTGTTCACCTACCTTCACCTCGCCGCCGATCCCGAGCAGGCTAAGGGTCTTATGGACTCGGGCGCCGTCGCCATCGCCTACGAAACCGTGACCGACGATTTCGGGCGCCTGCCCCTGCTGACCCCGATGAGCGAGGTGGCGGGCCGCATGTCGATACAGGTGGGGGCCCACTGTCTGGAGAAGGAGCAGGGCGGCGCGGGAGTGCTGCTCGGTGGCGTTCCCGGTGTCGCCGCCGGAAAGGTGGTGATCATCGGCGCCGGCGTGGTCGGCACGGCCGCCGCCCGCATGGCCGTCGGGCTGGGCGCCCAGACCACCATCCTCGACGAGACGGTGGACCGCCTGCGGGCGCTCGACCTTTTGTTCGGAGACCGGCTCGATACCGTCCAGTCGAACGCCGAGACGGTGGAGCACTATGTCGTCGACGCCGACCTCGTCATCGGCGCCGTGCTGGTCACCGGCGCCCAGGCGCCGAAGATCGTCAGCCGCGAGTTGGTCGGCCGCATGCGTCCGGGCTCCGTCGTCGTCGATGTCTCCATCGATCAGGGCGGTTGTTTCGAGACCAGCCGCCCCACCAGCCACGCCGAGCCGACCTACGTGGTGGACGGCGTCGTGCATTACTGCGTCACCAACATGCCGGGCGCGGTGGCCCGCACCTCGACTTTCGCGCTCAACAACGCCACCGGGCCCTTCGTCCTCGCCTTGGCCGAGAAGGGCTATCGGCGGGCGATGGAGGAGGATGTGCATCTGCGCGCCGGCCTCAACGTCCATCGAGGCCACATCACCCATGAAGCGGTGGCCATCGCGCTTGGGCATGACTATGTTCCACCCGAGCAGGCCATCGCGGCCTGAGTGAACGGCCCGGCGGAGAGGAGCCCGGCGGAGAGGAGACAGTGTGATGAGCGAGAGAATCGAGGTCGTCGCCGACGACATCACCAGGCTCGAACTCGATGCCATCGTCAATGCCGCCGACACCAGCCTGCTCGGCGGCGGCGGCGTCGACGGCGCCATCCACCGCGCCGCCGGACCCGAGCTCGTCGACGAATGCCGCGCGCTTGGCGGTTGTTCCACCGGCGAGGCGAAGATCACCAAGGGCTATGGGCTGCCCGCCGATTGGGTCATCCACACGGTGGGACCGGTGTGGCACGGCGGCAAGGCCGACGAGGACCGACTGCTCGCCGATTGCTACCGCAATTCCCTCGAACTGGCGCGCCAACACCAGATCCGCTCCATCGCCTTTCCCTCGATCAGCACCGGCGCCTACCGCTTTCCGTTCGAGCTGGCGGCAAAGATCGCGATCGAGACGGTGGTGGATTTTCTCGAAACCGATGAGGAGATCCGGAAGATCGTCTTTTGCTGTTTCGCCGAGGACGCGGCGCGAACCTACCGGTCGATTCTCTATCCGCGCACCTGATCGCGCAGCAAATCCTCGCCGGTCGCGAGGCATAAAATTTTCTAGCTCAATTCAAATTTTTTTTGCGCTTCTCCGCTGGACCTCGATTGGCGGAAATGATACTTACAGGCGCCGTCGCGCGCCTTTGAACGCGGCACGTTTTTTTCGGGGGCGTTTCATCACCGACCAGAGACTGCTGCTTGACGGAACCGGGGGCCGAATTGGGCCGGCCGCGGGGGTATCGGCAGGGCAACAATCGAATTTCGGATAGTGCTCTGAGGTGACAGCATCCAATAATGGCTCCACGGGGCCGTCCCTCGCAGCCGATCCCAACGGTCATGCCACGCGCCGTCTGCTGGGCGGGGCTTTCGTCCTCGTCTCGGCCGCGGCATACGTAACCACCGAGGTCGCCGGCCTGCCCCAGGCGCTGGTGGTCGTCGTCGCCGGCGTCATCGGCGTCTACATGGCGCTTAACATCGGCGCCAACGACGTCGCCAACAATGTCGGCCCGGCGGTCGGTTCCGGCGCGCTGACCATGGCCGGGGCGTTGGCCATCGCCGCCGTCTTCGAGACCATGGGCGCGCTGATTGCCGGCGGCGACGTGATCGGCACCATATCCAAGGAAATCATCGACCCCGCCGACATCCCGGACGCCGGCAGCTTCGTGCGCCTCATGCTGTCGGCGCTGCTCGCCGCGGCGATCTGGATCAATGTCGCCACCTACGTCGGCGCGCCCGTATCCACCACCCACTCCATCGTCGGGGGCGTGCTGGGCGCCGGCCTCGCCGCCGCCGGCATGAACAGCGTCGACTGGGGCGTGATGGCCAAGATCGCCGCCAGTTGGGTCATCTCGCCGGTCCTCGGCGCCGCCATCGCCGCCGCCTTCCTCGCCGCGATCAAGGCCGGCATCGTGTTTCGCGAGGACAAGGTCGCGGCGGCCAAACGGTGGCTGCCGGTGCTCGTCGGCATCATGGGCGCGGCCTTTACCGCCTATCTCCTGATGAAAGGGCTAAAGGGGGTGTGGCGGCCCGACGGCGCGACGATCTTCGCGTCCTCGGTGGCGGCCTTCGGGCTCATTTACGTCATGGTGCGGCCACTGGTTTCCGCCGCCGCAAAGGACATGAAGAACACGCGCGAGGATATCAGCCGGCTGTTCACGGCGCCGTTGATTTGCGCCGCCGCGTTGCTTTCCTTCGCCCATGGCTCCAACGATGTCGCCAACGCCATCGGGCCGCTCGCCGCCATCGTGCACACCGTCGGCCAAGGCGCCATCGCCGCCGAGGTGACGATCCCTCCCTGGGTCATGCTCATCGGCGCGGTAGGCTTGGCCGCCGGATTGATCCTATTCGGCGACAAGATGGTGCGCCGGGTCGGCACCGAGATCACCGAGATGGACCGGCTCAGGGCCTTCACCGTGGCGCTCTCGTCCGCCATCACGGTGATCGTCGCCTCCGCCATGGCTTTGCCGGTAAGCTCCACCCATATCGCGCTCGGCGCCATCTTCGGCGTCGGCTTCCTGCGCGAGTATCTCGAGAACGAGGCCGGCAAGGTCAGGGCCATCCGCGCCTTGTTCAGCGACCGCCGGGAGCCCCAGCTGTTCGACACCGGGCGTTCGGAAATGGAGTGGCGCCGCGCCGTCGTCGCCGAACTTTTGAAGAACGAATCGGTCGAACCGGAAGCCGAGCACTACGCCCGCCTGACCGAGCGCGCGGAGACGGCGCTCAAAAACTGGCAGCGGCGAAAACTGGTCAGGCGCGACCTCTTGCGCACCATCGTCATGGCTTGGCTGGTCACGGTGCCGGCGACGGCGCTGATCGCCGGCCTCGCCTATTTCGCGGTCTCGGCCGTCGCCTTCCCCGGCCTCGACGACCTCTAGCATTCTTCAGCGGTAATATCAGCGAAGCGCGTCGTGGGCGGCGAGGGCCGCGAGATTGACGATGTCCGACACCGTGGCGCCCATCTGGGCGATCTGCGCCGGCTTGTCGAGGCCGATCAGGAGCGGCCCGATGACGGTGCCGCCGCCGATCTCCTGGAGCAGCGTCGAGGCGATGTTGGCGGGATCGAGCGCCGGCATGATCAACACGTTGGCCGCGCCCGAGAGGCGGCAGAACGGATAATAGCGCGCCATCAATTCGGGGTTGAGCGCGACGTCGGGCGACATTTCGCCGTCATATTCGAAATCGACTTTTCGCCGGTCGAGGATATCGACCGCCTGGCGAATCCTCTTGCCCCTGTCGCGCAAGGGGTTGCCGAAGTTCGAGAAGGACAGCAGCGCGACACGCGGTTCGTGCCCCATCTGGCGCGCCTTCTCGGCCGCAAGCACCGCTATGTCGGCGAGCTCCTCGCTGCTCGGCACCTCGATCACGGTGGTGTCGGCGATGAACACGGTCTTTTCGCGGGCCAGGACAATGGTCAGGCCGAATACCAGCTCCCCCTCTTTGGCGTCCAGCACCCGGGTGATCTCATCATAGGCGACCGAGTAGCTGCGGGTCAGGCCGGTGACCATGGCGTCGGCGTCGCCCAGCGCCACCATGCAGGCGCCGAACACGTTGCGGTCGTGATGGACCATGCGCTGGCAATCCCGGTAGAGCGAGCCCCGCCGTCCGAGGCGCCGGTAAAGGAACTCGATATAGCGCTTGTTGTGCTGGCTGAGCGCCGCGTTGTGGATCTCGAGCTCGCCCGAATTCTGCAAACCGATCGATTTCATGGTCTCGAGGATGGCGTTCTCGCGGCCGATGAGGACGGGGGTGCCGTAACCCGAATTTCTGAAGGCGAGCGCGGCGCGGATCACCTTTTCCTCCTCGCCCTCGGCGAACACCACGCGCTTGGGGTGGGCGCGTACTTGCTCGAGGATGAACTGCAGGCTGGCGGCGGTGGCATCGAGGCGGCCCGACAGTTTGCGCCGGTAATCGGCGAAATCCTCGATCGGCCTGCGGGCGACGCCGGTGTCCATCGCCGCCTTGGCGACGGCCGGCGGCACGGTGACGATCAGGCGCGGGTCGAACGGCGTCGGGATGAGGTAGTCGGGGCCGTATTGCAGACGCTGCCCGGAATAGGCCGCGGCGACCTCGTCGGGCACGTCCTCGCGCGCCAGCGCCGCCAGCGCCCGGACGGCGGCGATCTTCATCTCGTCGTTAATCGTGCTCGCGCCGACGTCGAGGGCGCCGCGGAAAATGTAAGGGAAGCCAAGCACGTTGTTGATCTGGTTGGGATAATCCGACCGGCCGGTGGCGATTATGGCGTCGGGCCGCTGGGCCCTGACCTCTTCCGGCGTGATCTCGGGGTCGGGATTGGCCATCGCGAAGACGATCGGTTTTTCCGCCATGGACGCCACCATGTCGCCGGTCACCGCGCCCTTGGCCGAAAGCCCCATGAACACGTCGGCGCCCTTCATCGCGTCGGCCAAACTGCGCGCCTCGGTGGCGACGGCGTGGGCCGATTTCCACTCGTTCATGCCGTCCGTCCGGCCCTGGTAAATGACGCCCTTGGTATCGCACATGATCAAATTGCCCGGCGAGGCGCCCATTTTCTTGATCAGCGCCAGGCAGGCGTTGGCGGCGGCGCCGGCGCCGTTCATCACCACCTTGATGTCCTCGATCTTGCGCCCGGTGATCTCCAGGGCATTGATCAAACCGGCGGTGACGATGATGGCGGTGCCGTGCTGGTCATCGTGGAACACCGGGATGTCCATGATGTCCCTGAGGCGCTGTTCGATGATGAAGCATTCGGGCGCCTTGATGTCCTCGAGGTTGATGCCGCCGAAACTGGGGCCGAGGAAGCGCACGCAGTTGACGATCTCGTCGACATCCCTGCTGTCGATCTCGAGGTCGATGGCGTCGACATCGGCGAAGCGCTTGAACAGCACGCATTTGCCCTCCATCACCGGCTTGGCCGCGAGGGCGCCGAGATCGCCGAGGCCGAGGACCGCGGTGCCGTTGGTGATGACCGCCACCATATTGCCTTTGTCGGTATATTCGTAAGCCAGCGACGGATCATCGGCGATGCGCAGGCACGGCGCCGCGACGCCCGGCGAATAGGCCAGCGACAGGTCCCGCTGGGTGGTCAATGGCTTGGTCGGGGCGATCTCGATTTTGCCGGGCCGGCCCATGGAATGGAGCTCCAGGGCCTCTTCGTCGGTGACGCGATCGGGTGCCTTGTCCATGTTTCGCCTCGGCCATCCTTGTCCGTCGTCAAGCGCCGGCGGCGGAACTTTTACCCGCGGGCACGCTTTCCTTGGAATTGGGCCTTGGAATCGGGCCTTGGAATCGGGCCTTGAAATCGAGGCCGATCGATCCTGATACTTACCCCCTTTCTCCGACATTCCAAGCCGGAAGTTCATGCTCACCAAGAATTTACCGGGCTCTCCGGCGGCCGGGCACGGAACCGCCCCGGGTGCAAATCGCCACGCCGTTGTGCTAGATTTCATCCTTTCCCCTTGAGCGGAGCCGCCCTCGCCGTGACCGAGCCAGCCCATCGCACCGGGACCGACCCCGCCCATCGCACCGGGACCGACGCCGCCAAGCCGCCGCCCGATAAGCCGCCGGAGCCTGAGACCCCGGCGGAGGGTATCGCCGCCGCCGCCAGGAAACGAAGCCGCAAACAGAGCCATGATGGCTCGACGACGCCGATGATGGCGCAATATCTCGCCATCAAGCGGGCGCACCCCGATTGCCTCCTGTTCTACCGCATGGGCGATTTCTACGAGATGTTCCTCGACGACGCGGTGACGGCGTCGAAGGCGCTCGACATCACCCTGACGCGCCGGGGCAAGCATGATGGCAAAGACATCCCGATGTGCGGCGTGCCGGTGCATGCGAGCGAAGCCTATCTCTCCAGGCTCATCCGTCAGGGCTTCAAGGTGGCGGTGTGCGAGCAGATGGAAGACCCGGCCGAGGCGAGGAAGCGCGGCGCCAAGGCGCTGGTCAAGCGCGACGTCGTCCGCCTGGTGACCTCGGGCACCTTGACGGAGGACACGCACCTCGATGCCAGGCGCAACAATTTCCTTGCCGCGCTGGCCGACGCCCAGGGGAAGCTCGGTCTCGCCTGGCTCGATATGTCGACCGGAGATTTCCTCGTCCAGCCATTAGGGCGCGACGGCCTGGCCGCCGGGCTCGCCGGCGTCGGCGCGCGCGAGATACTGGTGCCGGAACGATTGCTCGGGCGCCCCGATCTCGCCGCTATCTTGGGGGAATGGGCCGCCGTCATCACGCCCCAGCCCGACAGCTTGTTCGACAGCGACAACGCCAAGGACCGGCTCGAGGCCGTCTACAAGGTGAAGGCGCTCGAGGCTTTCGGCGATTTCGCCCGCGCCGAGTTGGCCGCCGCCGGGGCGCTGATCGCCTATGTTGAACTGACCCAGAAGGGCAAGCGGCCAAGGCTCCGGCCCCCCCGGCGGTTGAACGAGGGCGCGGTCATGGAGATCGACGCCGCCACCCGGCGCAACCTGGAACTCACCGAGAGTCTGGGCGGCGGGACCGAGAACAGCCTTCTTCACGCCATCGACCGCACCATGACCGGCGCCGGGGCGCGGCTGCTGGCGGCGCGTCTCGCCCGGCCGCTCACCGATCCGCAAGCGATCAACCGCCGCTTGGACGAGGTCCGGTTCTTCGCCGATGAGCCGCAAGCGCGCGGCCGGTTGCGCGATATGCTGAGGCGCTGCCCGGACATCGAGAGGGCGCTTTCGAGGCTCACCGTCGGCCGGGGCGGGCCGCGCGATCTCGCCGCCATCCGCGACGGACTGATCCTCGCCCAGTCCCTGCCCGATGCCTTGAAGCCCGATGTCTTGAGGAGCGGCGGGCTCGCCTCGCCGCCGGCCTCGCTCGTTGCGTGGATCGAGGATCTGGGCACCCATGACGAGCTTTTGGGGCTTCTTGGCGCGGCGCTGGCGGCCGAGCTTCCGCACCTGACCCGGGACGGCGGCTTCATCGCCAAGGGCTTCCGCGTCGAGCTCGATGAGACCCGCACCCTTCGCGACGAAAGCCGGCGGCTGATGGCCAATCTCGAGCGCCGCTACGCGACGGAAACCGGCATTTCGGCGCTCAAGATCCGTCACAACAACGTCCTTGGCTATTACATCGAGGTCAAGCCGGCCCAGGCGGACAAGCTGATGACCGCCAAGGGGCCGAATGGCGAGGACAATTTCTTCATTCACCGCCAGACCCTGGCCAACGCCGGGCGTTTCACCACCACCGAGCTCGTCGATCTCGAAAGCCGGATCGGCCGCGCCGCCGACCGGGCGCTGGCGCTGGAGTTAGCCTATTTCGGCGAGCTCGTGGACGCCGTGCAAGGCCGCGCCGAGGCCATCGCCGGCGCCGCCCAGGCGCTTGCGGCGCTCGATGTCGGGGCGGCCCTGGCGGAGCTCGCGCAAGTCTGCCGTTACGTCCGCCCGGTGGTCGATGACGGCCTGGCCTTCACCATTGCCGGCGGGCGTCACCCGGTGGTCGAGGCGGTGATCGCCAAGGCCGGCAGCGGCGCCTTCGTCGCCAACGACTGTGACCTGACGGCGGGCGATGGCGGCAGCCGGCTGTGGCTCGTCACCGGGCCGAACATGGCGGGCAAGAGCACCTTTCTCAGGCAGAACGCCCTGATCGCCATCCTCGCCCAGACCGGTTCGTTCGTACCCGCCGAACATGCCCGGATCGGCGTCGTCGACCGCCTGTTCAGCCGCGTCGGCGCCGCCGACGATCTGGCGCGGGGCCGCTCGACCTTCATGGTCGAGATGGTGGAGACCGCGACCATCCTCAACCAGGCGGGGCCAAGCGCGCTGGTGATCCTCGATGAGATCGGCCGCGGCACCGCCACCTTCGACGGGCTGTCGATCGCCTGGGCGACGATCGAGCATCTCCATGAGGTGAACCGCTGCCGGGCGCTGTTCGCCACCCACTTCCATGAGCTGACGGCGCTCGCCTCGAAGCTGTCGTCGATGTCGAACCACACCATGCGGGTCAAGGAATGGCAGGGCGACGTGGTGTTCCTCCATGAGGTGACGACCGGCGCCGTCGACCGGTCCTACGGCATCCATGTCGCCAAGCTCGCGGGCATGCCGGCGGCGGCGCTGGGACGCGCCGAACAGGTGCTTGGCGCCCTCGAGGCCGGCGAGAAATCCCAGGCCGTCGCCCGTCTGGCCGACGATCTGCCCCTCTTCGCCGCCGCCGGCGAGACCGCGGCGGGGACCGCGCCGGCCGCCGATCCCCTCGCCGACGCGCTTGGCGAGATCAACCCCGATGCGCTTTCGCCCAAGGACGCGCTCGAGCTGATCTACCGCCTCAAGGAGCTGATGAAGGAGTGACGGCGGGCTTGGTGCTCCCAAGTCAAAACGGATCGAACAGCCGGCCGAGACCGACGATGGCGTGAGGGGTGCGGAGTCTCTTCAGGCAGGCCCACAGGACGGCCTGGTTGCTGGTGACGACCGGCTTGCCGAGATGCCTTTCGCAAGCCTCGATCACGGCGATCATGTTGGTGTTGGTGCAGCTCAATAGATAGCCGTCGGCGTCATCGCGGGCATTGGATATCGCGATCTGCTGCCAGCGCTGGGCCGGGACCATGATGTATTCGTCGACGCC
>JADFPK010000137.1 GCA_022562375.1 Pseudomonadota bacterium | reverse complement strand
GGAGGGCCGATGGCATGGCGCGGATGACGCTTTCAGGCGTGGTGGCGAGCGGTCGGGGCGAGGGGGCCTTCTTTACCCGGACCGAATGGGCGCGCCGCCGGTTCGTCGATCTCTTCGCCATCGATCCCTATCCCGGCACGCTCAACGTCATCCTCCGGGAGGAGGCCGCGCGGTCGGCCTGGCGCCAGGTCAAGGCGGCAAAGGGCCAAATCCTCGAGTCCCCGGACGCCGCCTGGTGCGACGCCAGGTGCTACCCGGTGACGGTCGCGGGCGCCGTCAGGGGCGCCGTGGTCTTGCCCGAGGTCGCCGGCTATCCCGCCGATCGGATCGAGATCGTTGCCGCCATCGGCATCCGCGAGCGCCTTGGCTTGGCCGACGGCGACCGGGTGACGCTCGAGATCGAGATCTGACCGCCGGCGGCTTTTCCCGTCGCCGGCGCCCGGCGATGGATGGCGCGGCGGTGGGAATTGGAGTATCATCGGGTTGGATCAAGCGGAGGAAGGCCAGGAGATGGCGATAGCCGTAAAACCGCTGTCGGAGGCCTTGGGCGCCGAGATCGCCGGCGTCGATCTCGGTCGGGACCTCGATGGGGATACGTTCTCGAGGATCGCCGACGCCTGGCGCGAACACCTGGTTCTGGTGTTTCGGGGCCAGCGGCTCTCGACCGAGGAGCAGATCGCTTTCGCCTCGCGATTCGGCGCGTTGCAGGAGGTGCGCACGACGCCCGGCGTCAGCCATGCCAACCCGTTGGTGATGATGGTCTCCAACGTCGAGGAGGAGGATTGGACAGGCGTGCTGCCCGACGGCGAGATGCAGCTCCACTCGGACCAGTGCTATTACGAGGTTCCCGGTAAGCTGACGATGCTCTATGCGCTGGAGGTGCCGCCGGCCGGTGGCGATACCTTGTTCGCCAACTGCTATTCCGCCTACGAGTCACTCCCCGGCGGGGTCAAGTCGGAGATCGCCGGCCTCGAGGCGCTGAATGTCTACGATTACGACGCCAACGCCACCATCAGGGAAAACGAGATCAGTGCCGACGCGCCGCGCTTCGCCCATCCCGTCGTCACCACCCATCCCGAAACCGGCCGCAAGACGCTTTACGTCAATCGGCTGATGACCGATCACATCGTCGGTCTCGATCGGGAGGAGAGCAGGGCGCTCCTGGATACGCTTATCGGCGCCGTCGAACGGTCCGACTTCATTTACACCCATGTCTGGCGGGTCGGCGATGTGGTGATGTGGGACAACCGCTGCACCCTCCATGGGCGCACCGGCTTCGATCCGTCGCACCGCAGGATGCTGCGCCGGGTCGTGGTCAAGGGCGACCGGCCCGCTCGGTGAGGCAGGGGCGTGCTTCGGTGCCGCCCGAACCGACCCGCCGCCGCGCCCCAAGGCCTGGAAATGGCGTCGCCCAACACGATAATTTGATTTTGATCCGCCGCCCTTTGCGGGTAGATGTTACAGCCTTGCCGGCAACGACCCGTTCGAAGCGATGACTGAAACGACCCTGACACCAGCAACCTCCCGGGCGAAGAGAAAATTCCGCGACCCGGACGTGACCGCCGACGGCCAGCCCCGCGCCGGGGTCGATCTGGTGGCGCTGGCGACGCTCTGGATCAATACCGGCACGCTCTGCAATGTGACCTGCCGGAACTGTTATATCGAATCGAGTCCCAGGAACGACGACTTGGTTTACTTCACCCTTGAGGACCTTCGGCCCTATCTCGATGAGATGGCGCGGGAAAAATTGCCCACCGAGGAGATCGGCTTCACCGGCGGCGAGCCGTTCATGAACCCCGAAATCATCGCGCTCATCGAGGAGAGCCTGCGGCGGGGTTTCCGCGTCCTGGTGCTGACCAACGCCATGGCGCCGATGGCGCGGCTGAAGGCGCCGCTTGTCGCCCTCAAGGAGCGCTTCGGCGCCCGCCTTACCCTTCGCGTCTCACTCGACCATTACGGCCAAAGCCTGCATGAGAGCGAGCGCGGTCCCAGGAGTTGGCCGCCGACGATCGACGGGCTTCGATGGCTCGCCGAGTGCGGCTTCACGGTCCATGTCGCCGGCCGCACCCGCTGGGGCGAGGGGGAGGACAGTTTGCGCCAAGGTTACGCCGCCCTGTTCGCCGAGTTGGGGATCGCCATCGACGCCGGCGATCCCGCCGCCCTGGTGCTGTTCCCGGAAATGGACGTGGGCGCCGAGGTGCCGGAGATCACCGAGGCGTGCTGGTCCATCCTCGGCGTTTCGCCCCAAGACATCATGTGCGCGACCTCGCGCATGGTGATCCGGCGCAAGGGCGCCGACCGGCCGGTGGTCATCTCGTGCACCCTGCTGCCCTATGAGGCGGCGTTCGAGATGGGCCACAGCCTTGCCGAGGCGTCGGGCCGCGTCAGCCTCAACCACCCTCATTGCGCCAAGTTCTGCGTCCTTGGCGGCGGCTCCTGCTCCCGGGCGTGAGGTTCGCCCGGCGCGGCGCGATCAGACCGGGTCCATGCGCAACTCGATGACCGCCGCGGTCCTCGCCGCCAGCGCGCGCTCGAAGGCCGGGGCGAATTCCGCCGTCTCGGTCACGGTCTCGCCGAAGGCGCCATAGGCCTTGGCGAGGGCGGCGAAATCCGGATTGGTGAGGTCGGTGCCGATGGTCCGGCCGGGGTAATGGCGCTGCTGATGCAGGCGGATGGTGCCGTAGGTGCGGTTGTTGAACACCAGGAAGATGGGGTCGAGGCCATAGTGCATCGCCGTGGCGATCTCGTTCTCCGACATCAGGAATCCGCCGTCGCCGGAACATCCGACGACGACCCTATCGGGGTGGACGAATTTGGCGGCGATCGCCGCCGGCACGCCGTAGGCCATGGCGCCGCTGGTCGGGCCAAGCTGGCTGTTGAGGCGGCGGAAGGTCAGGAAACGGTGGGTCCAGCCGCTGAAATTGCCGGCTTCGGTGGTGATGATGGCGTCGTCCGGCAGCCTCTCGCGCAAGGCCACCATGATCCGGCCGAGATCGAGTTTGCCGTCATAGGCCTCGGGCTCCAGGGATCGCAGAAAATCCCGGCGCGCCGCTTCGCGCCAGTCGCGCCACGGCGGGGCGGAAATGGGCTCGAGCGCCGCCGCCCGGCCGGCGAACTCCGCCATGCCGGACTGGATTCCAAGCGCCGGCTGGTAGACACGGCCGATCTCGTTGGCGTCGGCGTGGACGTGGATGAGGGTTTGGGCGGGCGTCGGCGCCGAGATCAGGCCGTAACTCTGGGTCGTCATCGAGCCGAGCCGGGCGCCGACGGTGAGGATGAGGTCGGCCTCCCGGATCCGTTGCACCAGGGCCGGCGTCGCGCTGAAGCCCAGCGTGCCGGCGTAGCTCGGATGGTCGTTGTCGAAAATGTGTTGACGGCGGAACGAGCAGCACACCGGAAGCGCGTTGGCGCCGGCGAATTCGACGATGCCCCGGCAGGCTTCCTCGCTCCAGCCGCTGCCGCCGACGATCATCACCGGGCGGGCCGCGGCCCCGAGGAGCGCGCGCAACTTCGCCATGTCGCCATCGCCCGGATGGGCATGGGTGGCTTCATAGGGCCGGGTGTCGGGGACCTCGCAGATCTCGGACAGCATGTCTTCGGGCAACACCACCACCACCGGCCCGGCCCGGCCCGAGGTCGCGGTACGAAACGCCCGGGCGATCAATTCCGGGATGCGCCGGGGCTGGTCGATGCGCACCACCCACTTGGCGAGCGGCGCATACATGAAGCCGTAATCGACTTCCTGGAAGGATTCGCGCTCGGTCTCATGGCGCGGCACGTCACCGATCAGCAGGATCATCGGCGTCGAGTCCTGGAACGCGGTATGGACCCCGATGCTGGCGTGGCAGGCCCCCGGACCGCGGGTGACGACGCAGATTCCGGGTTTGCCGGTCAGCTTGCCATAGGCCTCGGCCATGTTGGAGGCGCCGGTTTCCTTGCGGCAGGTGATCAGGCGGACATCGTTCTGGACGTCATAGAGCGCGTCGAGGAGGGCGAGATAACTTTCGCCGGCGACGGAAAAGATGGTGTCGGCGCCGTGAATCCTGAGCGCATCGACGAGTATGCGCCCACCGGTCCGGCCATTGGCGGAATCATTCGTCATTCACTTTTTCGGTCAGGCGATGGACCGTTCCCATTTCATCTAGCGCTGGCGAATTTATCGCAACCGGCGAGGCGCGGGATACGCGATGCCCTCGCGCCATGACCGATCATAGTCTAGACTACGGGGGAGTATCGGTCGATGGTTAGAGCGGTTCTTGGTGGACAGGAACCGCCCTGGGTTACCCAAGTCCGGGAGAAGCGGTGAGAGTGTTTAGATTCCTGGCCGTCGGTTTCATCACCTATGGCGCGTTGGTCGGCGCACTCTCCGTCTTCCAGCGCCATCTGATGTATTTCCCCGACACCGGCAAGCCCGAGCCGGCGGACTTCGGCGTGCCGGAGATGGTCGAGGTAAGTGTGAAGACCAAGGACGGTCTCGATCTTTTGGCCTGGTACCGGGCGCCGCGATCGGACGCGCTGCCGGTGATCCTCTATTTCCACGGCAACGCCGGCCACATCGGATTTCGCGCCGCCAAGGTCCGCCCCTATATCGACGCCGGCTTCGGGGTGCTGCTGTTGAGCTACCGGGGCTACGCCGGCAATCCCGGAAAGCCGACGGAAGAAGGTCTTTACCAGGACGGCCGGGCGGCGGTGGCGTTCGTCGCCGGGGAGGGCATCGCGGCCCGGCGGACCGTGTTCTACGGCGAATCGCTGGGCTCGGGCGTCGCCGTGCAGCTGGCCACCGAGGGGACGCCCGGCGCCGTCGTGCTCGAGGCGCCCTTCACCTCCGCCGCCGACATCGCGGCCTCGCGCTTTCCCTTCGCGCCGGTGCGCTATCTGCTGTGGGACCGCTTCGATTCGATGGCCAAGATCGGCGACGTCAAGGCGCCGCTGTTCTTCCTCCATGGCGAGCGCGACCGGGTGGTGCCCGTCGGCAATGGCCGAAAGCTGTTTACGGCCGCTCCCGAGCCGAAGTCGGCGGCGTATTTCGCCGAGGCGGGCCATAATGATTTGTACATGCACGGGGCGGCGGAAGCGGTGATCGGCTTCATCCGCAAAACCTTTGGCGATTGATTTCATGAGACTTTCCCCCAAGTAACGCGAGCGAACGATGAATAAATAAAATTGTACGTAAGTTTGAAACAAATATAAAGCAAATATAGAATAACGTTTATATTATACAGTCCGCCCGTTTTACTTCTTTTTAACCCCCTAAATGCTATTTTATTCTCACGATAACTGGAACGTGGACGGGTATGATTTTACCGATAGAATCACCTCTGTCAGGGCCGGCCCCGGCCGGCGCCGGCAACGCTGCCGGCGCCCCGATGGCGGCGGTCGTCGATGCCAAGGGCAGCCGGCCCAGCGGCAGACAGGACGAGTCACCGCTGCTCCCGGACACGGACGCCCCGGCGGAGCGACCGGACGGCGCCGATTCCGAACCCCCCGGT
>JADFPK010000136.1 GCA_022562375.1 Pseudomonadota bacterium | reverse complement strand
CGCGCCGGTGACCTCGAAGCCGGCCGATCTCAGCTCCCGGCAAAGCGCCCGGCCGATGAAGCCGTTGGCGCCGGTGACCAGGACCCGTGTCACCGGTCGCTTCCACCGCCCGGCGCGCCGTCTTTTGCGCCGCCGCCGCCGCGCCATCGGGCGAGCACCGTGAGCAACGCCGCGACGGTCGCCAAGGCGCCAAGCAGCGCCGCCGTCTCGGCGCCGGCCGCCGCCAGCAACGCCAGGACGATGAGCACGCCGTTGGCGAGGAGAATGATCCTGACCACGGCGGCGTGGCTCAAGCCGCGTTGCACCGCCCTTTGGTAGAAGTGCTGGGCGTGGGCCTGCCAGATCCGTTCACCGGCGACAAGGCGGCGCAAAATGGTGATGGTGGCGTCGGCCAGGTAATAGAGCGGCAGGATCAGGGCGGCAGCCCAGAAGCCCTTGAGCGCCGCTTCGAGCAATAGCCAGCCCAAGAGATAGCCCAGCGGAACGCTGCCGACATCGCCGAGGAAAACCTGCGCCGGATGCCAGTTCCACCACAGGAACCCAAGGGCCGTGGCGGCGAGGGTAAGGCCGAACAGGCTTTGCGCCCCGCCGCCGGCGACGGCGGCGATCAGGAACAGGCCGAAGCCGACGGCGGCGACCTCGGCGCCGGCGATGCCGTCGATGCCGTCCATGAAATTGAACAGGTTGATGAACCAGACCCACAAGATGCCGCCCGCCAGGCGATCGAGCGCCAAGGGGAGTGCGCCTTGAAAGAACAAGGCGTCGCCCGGCAGCCCACTCAGCACCAGGGTAACGGCGGCGATGTGGGCGGCGAACCTGATGGATCGGGAGACGCCTTGAAGATCGTCGGCCCAGGACACGCCGGCGAGCAGAAGCGCGGCGCCAAGCACCAGCCAGATGATGAAACTCTGCCCCGGAATTCCCAGCGCGATCACCGCCCAGGCGGGAAGGATCACGAAAATGAGGGCGACGCCGCCGCCCAGCGGCGTCGGCACGGCGTGGCTCGAGCGTTCATTGGGATGGGAGAGAATGGCCCGGCGGCGCAGGATGCGAAGCACCAGCCCGGTGCCGATAAGCGCGCCCAGGAAGGCGACGGCGAACCAGGCGACGGTCAGGAGCCAGGCGGTCAACCACGAAGGGGCCATGATCGCTCACTCAACTCCGCCGCCGCCGCCGGCCCGCTCGCCTCACGACTTGCCGGCGACGCGGGTCAAGGCCCATCTGACCTCGGCGCCCTCCTTGGCGACGCTGCCGCGGATGACGATCTGCTCGGCCCGCTTGATTTCGCCCTTGACGCCGAGATAGACGCTTTCCTCGAGGCCGAGCACGCCGCCGGAAGTCTTCATCTGCCAGCCGGCGCCGCTCGGCAGGCGCAAGAGCGCGGCGGCGCCGTCCTGGACCAGGGACGCCTGGACCCGCGGATGAAGATGGAAGCGCACGGCGAACTCGCGGCCGACGAATTTGCGCCTGAACGCCCTTCCCTCCTTGGGCGCCGACAACGTGTCCTCGCCGCGCAAATCGTCGCCGTCGGCCGAAAGATACAGCCGGCGCCGGTGGATGAGGCCGAACGGGCCGAGATAGCCGTCATGGCTGGCATCGATCCAGATGGCGCCGTATTCCTCCTTGCGCCGGCAGACGATCGGTTTCGGGTGCCGTCCGACGAAGCCGCCGTCATCATCGTCCTCGAAGATCTCGGTCGAGTTGGTGTCCTCGACGCTGAGCGTCGAATGGGCGGCGGTGGTGCGCATGCTCTGGCGCCAGGAGCTGTCCAGCCCGGCCGGACCGCCGCAGTTGCCGATCAAGCGCTCCTGGCCCAGGCTCATCTCGAAGCTCAGCGTCCCGGCGTGGGTATGGCTCTCGGCGCCGGGCGGCGGCGGCGCGCCGACGTCGGCGATGATGAGCGTGCGGTTACTGGTCAGGCGTTCGAAGCCCGAGTGCGGCGCCGAGGCCAAAGGCTTGCCCTTGGCGTCGGCGTGGGTCAGGATCATGTCGATCAGCCAGGCCTGTTCCTCGTTGCTGTCGTCGAACAGGGCGACGGTGCCGTCGCCGTGACGGAAGAACCGCACCATCGGCGCCATGCGGTCGATCGCCGATTGCAGGGCCGCCGGAACGTCCCGGTGGGCGGCGATCAGGGTGGCGCGGATATCGACGAGGTCGCGCAGGATCGAGAGTTGCAAGGACGGGCTGCGTTCGAAGTGGCCGCCGTCGCCCAGCACCTGGCGCACCAGCTCCTTTTCCAGCAGCCTGAGCGCCCGCTTCAAGGTCCGCTCGCCGCCCGGCAGGCAAACGCCGCAATAGATCAGTCCCTTGGCGGCGCCAATCAGACGCCCATCGACCATCGGGCCGGGGACGATGCGGCCAAGGTGGCGGGCCTGGCGGGAAAGGCTCTTGAAGAACAGGTTGTTGAAGGCGGCGTCGGCGCCCGCCGAGAGGAATTCGTAATGGCTGAGCCAGGCGGCGAGGCGGGCCGCCAGGATGTCGGCGCGCCAGGCCAGCCGGTCCCAGCGCTGGTGATGGGCGATCCAGCTCGCCACCAGATCGCGCGCCCGGTGCCGGGCGCTATCGCCACCGGCGACGCGCAGGTCCCCGAGCCAGGCGAAGGCGTGCAGTTCCGCCCGCCATTGGCGTCCCATGCCCAAGGGCAGCCACAATGTGTGGAAGGGGTCGGGCGCGGCGCCGTCGGCCGGCGCGCCATCGGGCACCGGTGTGTTTATGGACCGTCCGGCGAAGCAGAAGCGGCCTTCGAGAATGGCGCCGCCGTTATCGGCGTCGCCGGGCCAGGGGTTGGCCGGGCTCAGCAGCAGCCGCGCCGGGGTCAGGCCGAGAAGGGTCAGGGAATAGGCGGGGATGGCGAAGATCAGCGTTTGGACGCGGTGGCGAAGCGCCGCCAGGTTGCGCCGCGCCGGCCGCCGCGCCAGGGCCAGGAAACGCCGCAAACCGTCGCCTTCGCCGCCCGTCATGCTAGAGCACTATCATGGAAAGATGACATATCCGACGGTCGTCTTGCAGATTCCATCAGGCCCGGGGCGGCGCCGGGCGCGGTCAACCGCCGCCGCGCAGCCGACTGATATTGTCGGCGTAAGCGCCGGCGCCGCCGGTGAAGGTGGCGCTGCCGGCGATCAGAATGTCGGCCCCGGCGCCGACCGCCTTGGCGGCCGTTTCGGCGTTGATGCCGCCGTCGACCGCCAGGTCGATGTCCCGGCCGCTGGTGTCGATCTTCGACCTCAACGCCCGGATCTTGTCGTACTGGGAGCGGATGAAACTCTGGTTGCCGAAGCCGGGATTGACGCTCATCACCAGGATGAGGTCGATATCTTCGATGACGTAATCGACGGCGTCCACCGGCGTCGCCGGATTGAGCGCGATGCCGGCCTTTTTGCCGAGCGAGGCGATCTGGCCGAGGGTGCGATGGAGATGGGGACCGGCCTCGGGATGGACGGTGATGATGTCGGCGCCGGCGTCGGCGAACCGCGCGATGTAAGGATCCGCCGGGGAAATCATCAGATGCACGTCGAAGGGCAGATCGCTGTGCGGGCGCAACGCCTTCACCACGTCGGGCCCGATGGTGAGGTTGGGAACGAAGTGGCCGTCCATGACATCGACATGGATGAGATCGGCGCCGGCCGCGGTGATCGCCCGCACTTCCTCGCCCAATCTGGCGAAATCGGCGGACAGGATGGACGGCGCTATGCGGGTCGGCTGCTGCACCGGGGTTAACTATCAGCTTAGTCTAAGCGCCGCAAGCGCGCCGCGTAAAAGCCGTCCATGCCGCCGAGATCGGCGAGATGACAGGGTAACGTACGGAGATCGCCGGCTTGCGTGACCGCCTGGGAGAGCCCGCCGATCTCCGAACTTTCGACCGCGATTCGCCTCAGCGGCGCGCCGGCCCCAAGCAGCGCCGCCACCCGCATCTCGGCTTCCTCGGGCTCGAGCGAACAGACGGCGTAGACCAACACGCCGCCCGGCGCCAGCATGGCGACGGCGGCGGCGAGCAATTCGTCCTGCCGGGCGGCGAGGCGTCCGACATCGCCGCTCGACTTGGTGCGGGCGATGTCGGGATGACGCCTGAGCGTCCCGGTGCCGGTGCAGGGCGCATCGAGCAGTATCGCGTCGGCCGGCGCATCGGGGCGCCAACGGGTGGCGTCGGCGGCGACCAGCCGGGCTTTGAGGTTGAGGCGGGCGAGGTTCCCTTCGAGGCGTTCGAGACCCACCTCGGAGCGGTCGAGGGCGATGACGTCGGCGCCCAAGGCCGCCAGTTGCGCCGTCTTGCCGCCCGGCGCGGCGCAAAGCTCGATCACCGTCTTGCCCCTGACATCGCCGAGAAGCCGGACCGGCAATGACGCCGCCGCGTCCTGCACCCACCACGCGCCTTCATCGAAACCGGGAAGCTCGCTCGGCTTGGCGGGATCGCGCCTCAGCGTCGAGGTCGGAAGGCGCCTGGCGTCGAGCCTGGCGGCCCAGTCCCCGTCCTCGTCCTTGACCGTGATGTCGAGCGGCGGCGCCGCAAGGTGGACCTCGGCGATGGCGTGGCAGGTGTCCTCGCCGTAAGCCTTGGACCATGACCGCCACAGCCAGTCCGGCGTGTTCAGCCTAGGCGCGTCCTGGCCGGCGATGAGGCCGGCGCCGTCGCGCGTCAGGCGCCGCATGACGGCGTTGACCAGGGGTTTGAGATTCGCCGGTTCGCGCCTGGCGGCAAGCGTCACCGTGGTATCGACGGCGGCATGGGCCGGCGTGCCGATGAACAGAAGCTGGGCGAGGCCGAGGCGGAGGATGTCGGTGACGCCGGCGGCCTTCGCCGGCAACGGGCGCTCGAGGCAATGGCCGATCAGGCGATCGATCTGACCCAGCCGGCGCAAGGTGGTGGCCACCAGAAGACGGGCGAAGGCGCGGTCGCGCGTCGCCAGGCGGCCGTATCCCGGGTGATCGTCGAGCGCGTCCTCGAGACGGCGGCCCCGGCGCAATACCGCCGCCAGGCAGTCGAGTGCGATTTCGCGGGCGTCACTCATGTTTCCCCATCGTCATCGGCCAGCCTAAGCGCGGACACGTTTGTTGAAATGAACCACAGAGCACACGGAGAGCACAGAGATATCACAGAGGAATTTTTTCATTTTCCTCTGTGTCTCTGTGCCTCTGTGGTGAACTTTCCCGGCACCCGGTGTGGTGTTGACAGTGGACTTGAACCACAGAGACACAGAGGCACAGAGGCACAGAGAATTTTCACCAAGGAAAGTTGATTTTTTCCTCTGTGTTCTCGGTGTGCTCTGTGGTTAGAAATTTCTTGTTACCAGTGCGCTACCGCCTCTTCAGCCGCCAATCTTGAAACCGCGCCGATTACCCCATCTCTGTGGTTCTAGCTCTGTGGTTCTAGAGCGGTTTCAGTGAATGTGGAATCATTTTGGGGATTCCCTTGAAGCTTGATCTGTGATTCGATCCTCTCTGGTCCAGAGAGGAGGGTTCGATGTCACGGAGCTACAGTACTGACCTTCGGGT
>JADFPK010000135.1 GCA_022562375.1 Pseudomonadota bacterium | reverse complement strand
TTGGCGCTGGGCCGGATCGCGCGGCGGGTCAGCAGATCGAAGGTAGCGGCGCGTTCGTCCTCGGCGGGCGGGCGGTGGCGCGAGGGGCGCGGCGCGGCGCCCGCGCGCTGGCGCAGAAACTGTTTGACCGTACGGTCCTCGAGGGAATGAAACGACACCACCGCCAGTCTGCCGCCGGGCCCCAACAGACGCTCGGCGGCGGCCAGCCCGTCGCGCAACTCGCCGAGTTCATCGTTGAGGTGAATGCGCAACGCCTGAAACGTACGGGTCGCGGGGTCGATGCCGTCATCCGAGCGCGGCACCACGCGGCGCACCAGGTCGGCGAGCTGCCCGGTCCGCTCTATGGGCGCCTCGGCGCGGGCCGCGACGATGGCGCGCGCGACGCGGCGCGCGTAACGCTCTTCGCCGTAACGACGGATGATCTTGGTCAAGCCGTCCTCGTCGGCGCTGGCGACGATGTCGGCCGCCGTGGCGCCGCGAGGCTCGAGGCGCATGTCGAGCGGTCCGTCGTGGCGAAAGGAAAAGCCGCGCGCGGGATCGTCCAGTTGCATGGACGAGAGGCCGAGGTCGAACACGATGCCGCCGTCGACCGAATTCGTCCCCCGCGAGCCCAGCACGGCGTCCATGTCACCGATGCGACCGTGAAGGACTTCCAGGCGGCCGGGAAATTCCGTGGCCATGTCGGCCCCGCGGGCCACCGCGTCGGGATCGCGGTCGATGGCGGCGACCTTGCAATCGGCCGCGTTCAGCAGGGCCCGGCTGTAGCCGCCGCCACCGAAGGTGCCGTCCACGTAAAGCGCGTGATCGCGGGGTTCCAGGGCCGCGAGAACTTCACCCAATAAAACTGGCACGTGACCGACGCGGAGGGAGGGAACCGCGTCGATCACGTGCCGTTCTCCCCGGGCCCGCCTGGATGAGGAGCCTGGTGAGGGCGCTGACGCAGCGCCTGACGGTCGGCCAGGGCACGTTCACGTGCTTGTTTCTGGAAACCCTTATGGGCGGTGGGTTCCCAGATTTGGAATGTTTTACCCTTGCCGACAAAAGCCGCTCGATCGGCGATGACCGCGTGTTCGCGCAGGGCCTCGGGCAAAACGACCCGGCCTTCGCTATCGAACGTCAGGGAATGACTCGCCGCGAAGATCGCTTCGGCGAGGTGGTCTTGCTCATCGGAGAAAGGGTCCAACCCCTCCACCGTGTCGCTGAGGGCTTCCATGAACGCCGCGTTGCGGCACTCGATCCCGCCGTGAATGAACGACGGAAAGGCGAAGAACGTGGAGTCGTCGGCGAGCAACGCCCGGAAGCTTGCCGGGACCGACACGCGGCCTTTCCCGTCAACCTTGTTCACATGCGTGCCCACGAAAATACCCACGCCGTCCCCCAACCTGGCACCCTCCCCGTGGGCGGCTCCGATGCCGCCACCGGGCTGTCCCGGACGCATAATGCGCCTTATTGGGACGAAACGGGATATCATGGTGATATGTGGGTGTCAATGGGAATAGCCAGTAAAAAAATGGGATGAGGAAGTTGTTTTAACTCTTTGCTTCCGAACAGGGTCTGGCGCGTCGTCGTTTGTTCTAGGGATAGTGGGCGATGGTCTTGTCGGATACTAAATTTCGAATGTGGCCAAAGATTGTTCTCTAAATGTTCTATTTATGAATTAAATGGGCACTTTTGCGCCATAAGGCGCCGCGGCCGAAAACGCGGCCACCTCAAGACTTTACGGGGTGGTACTGCTGGCCGGTTTGAAGACGTCAGATGGCCTGTAAGCCGGGTTCTGTCCCCGCCCGCGAAACCAGTCCGCGGCCAGGGGATGGCCATTCATCTGGGACGCCCGTCGCCGGGCGCCTCGCGCGACCTACCCGGGCGGCAACCGCGGAAACCCGGCAAACGCCGCCCCTACTTGGTCTTGCTCCCGGTGGGGTTTACCCTGCCACCGCCGTTACCGGCGGCGCGGTGCGCTCTTACCGCACCCTTTCACCCTTACCCGCGTTGCCGGCGGACCGGCGGCGCGGGCGGTTTGCTTTCTGTGGCACTTTCCCTGGGGTCGCCCCCGCCGGGCGTTACCCGGCACCGTGTTTCCGTGGAGCCCGGACTTTCCTCCCCCCGGTGTCGCCAAAGCGCACCGGAAGGCGGCCATCCGGCCATCTGGCGACTTTTAGGTAAGACCGGAAACCGCCGGCGTCAAGCGCCAAGGCGAATCGTCAAGCGCCAAGGCGGCTCAAGGCCTCGAGACGGCGCACCGTCGCGCGGTCGATGGCGCCGTCGATCTTCTCGGGCCGGAAGTGGCGCTGGAACGCGGCCACCACTTCGCGGGTCGGGTTATCGAAGATGCCGCCCATGCCGACGCCATAGCCGAAGGCGGCGAGCTGGCGCTGGATCTCGACGATGACCGGGTCCTTCTCGCCCGGCGCGAAAAGGATTTCGCCATCATCCACCGCGTCCGGGACCTCGGGCCAAAGCCCGATGCCGGCGTCGGCCGCGCCCCGCCAGTCGAACAACTCGCCGGGATCGGTCTTGCGCCCCGGCGCCACGTCCGAATGGCCGAGGACTCGGGAGGGCGGGATCGGGTGGCGTCCGATCACGCCCTTCGCGAGATCGGTGAACACGTCCATCTGTACTTGGGTGAAAGGCAGGTAGCCGAACTCGTGGCCGGGATTGACCAACTCGATGCCGATGGAGACGTCGTTGATGTTGCGCATCCCGGCCCAGGAGGCCTCCCCGGCGTGCCAGGCGCGTTCCTCCTCATTGACGAGGCGATAGGTCGTGCCGTCCTCATCGATCACGTAATGGGCGCTGACTTGTGATCCGGGATCGCACAGCCGCGCCAGCGCTTCCTCGGCGCTCGGCATGCCGGTGTAATGGACCACCAGCATGTCGATGACCGCGTCCTTGGGCCGGGGGCCGAAATTGGGCGAGGGGCGCTCGATCATGGCAGGGGGGATATATAGCCCGCCCCGCCCGCCGGCGCCAGCCGGGCCGGCGTTTCATCGGGAGCCCCCGCCGCCGCCGTTCCTTGACGCGGCTGCCGCGCGGCTCCACACTCGCGCCAGGCCAAATGGTTTCAGCCACATAACCGCGACATGCCGCAGACAGACGACAACGGCGCCCGAGGGGACGGGAGCGCCAACGGCCGCTGGCAGTTCTGGATCGACCGCGGCGGCACCTTCACCGACATCGTCGCCAAGGGGCCCGACGGCGCCCTGATCGCCAGGAAGCTGCTGTCGGAAAATCCCGGCCGTTATCGGGACGCGGCGATCGCCGGCATCCGCGAGGTCCTCGGCCTCGGCCCGGACGAGGCGATCCCGTCCGGCCGGATCGAGGCGGTCAAGATGGGGACGACGGTGGCGACCAACGCGCTGCTCGAGCGCAAGGGCGAGCCGGTGGTGCTGGTCGTCACCAAGGGTTTCGGCGATGCGCTGAGGATCGCCTACCAGAACCGCCCGAAACTGTTCGAGCGCCACATCGTCCTGCCGGAGCTGCTGTATCGCCGCGTCGTCGAGGTCGAAGGGCGCTACTCGGCCGAGGGCGAGGAACTGGAGCCGGTCGATCTCGACGGCGCGCGCGGCGGGCTCGAGGCGGCCTTTGGCGCCGGCATCCGCTCCGCCGCCATCTTGTTCATGCATGCCTTCCGCTACCCCGACCATGAGCGCGCCGTCGCCTCCCTCGCCGCCGAGATCGGCTTCACCCAGATCTCCGTCTCCCACGTCGTGAGCCCGTTGATGAAGCTGGTGAGCCGGGGCGACACCACCGTCGTCGACGCCTATCTGTCGCCGATCCTCGGGCGCTATGTCGCCGGCGTCGCCGCCGAGCTCGGCGATGTGCGTCTCATGTTCATGCAGTCGAACGGCGGGCTGACCGATGCCAAGCGCTTCCAGGGCAAGGACAGCATCCTGTCGGGTCCGGCGGGGGGCATCGTCGGCGCCGTCAGTACCTCATTGGTGGCCGGGTTCGACAAGATCATCAGCTTCGACATGGGCGGCACCTCGACCGACGTCGCCCATTTCGACGGCGAGTACGAACGGGCCTTCGAGACCCTCGTCGCCGGCGTGCGCATGCGGGCGCCGATGATGCGCATCCACACGGTGGCGGCGGGCGGCGGCTCGATCCTCCATTTCGACGGCGCGCGCTACCGGGTCGGCCCCGATTCGGCGGGCGCCGATCCGGGGCCGGCCTGCTATCGCCGCTCCGGGCCGTTGACGGTGACCGACGCCAATCTCTGCCTCGGCAAGATCAGGCCCGAGTTCTTCCCCCGGGTGTTCGGCGCCGACGGGTCCGAGCCGCTCGACGGCGAAGTGGTGGAGGAGAAGTTCGCCGCGCTCGCCGGCGAGATCAAGGCGCGGACCGGCGATAAACGTTCCGCCGTCGAGGTCGCCGACGGCTTCCTCAAGATCGCGGTCGAGAACATGGCGAGCGCGATCAAGCAGATATCGATCCAGCGCGGCTACGACGTGACCGAGTACACGCTTTGCTGCTTCGGCGGCGCCGGCGGACAGCACGCCTGTCTGGTCGCCGATGCGCTCGGCATGACCAGGATCTTCATCCATCCCCTTGCCGGGGTGCTGTCGGCCTACGGCATGGGCCTGGCGGACGTCGGCGCCATGCGCGAGCGCGGCGTCGAGGCCGAGCTTACCGATGACCTCGTCTCCGAGATCTCCATGCTGCTCGACGAGCTGGCGTCGGACGCCCGGGCCGAGCTTGCCGCCCAGCAGGTGGCGGCGTCCCTGATCGAGGTCCGGCGCAAGGTCCATGTCCGTTACGACGGTACCGACACCGCGCTGGTCGTCGATTTCGCCGATCTTCACGGCATCGTCGAAGGCTTCGAGGCGGCCCACCGCCAGCGCTACGGCTTCGTCATGCCCGACAAGGGCTTTATCGTCGAGGCCGCCTCGGTCGAGGCCATCGGCGGCGGCCGGGCGGCGGACGAGCGCGTCGTCGAAGCGACGGCGCGGGTCATGCCCCTGTTGCCGGTCTCCCGGGTCAGGACCTATATGGCCGGCGGTTTCGTCGAGACCCCGGTTTACCAGCGCCGAGCCCTTCGGCCCAACGACGCCATCGACGGACCCGCCATCATCGTTGAGGCCAACGCCACCACCGTCGTCGAGCCCGGCTGGCGGGCCGAGGTGACGGCGCGCGATGACCTGGTGCTCGAACGCACCCAAGCGCTCGCCCGCGCATCGGCGATCGGCACCGACGTCGATCCGGTGATGCTCGAGATCTTCAACAACCTCTTCATGTCGATCGCCGAGCAGATGGGGGTGGTGCTCGCCAACACGGCGTACTCGGTCAACATCAAGGAACGGCTCGATTTCTCCTGCGCGCTTTTCGATCCCTGCGGCAACCTCATCGCCAACGCGCCCCACATGCCGGTGCATCTCGGTTCCATGGGCGAGAGCGTCCAGGCCATCATCCGCGCCCGCGCCGAACCCGGCGGCGGCACGACGATGAAACCGGGCGACGTTTATGTCCACAACGCGCCATACAACGGCGGTACCC
>JADFPK010000134.1 GCA_022562375.1 Pseudomonadota bacterium | reverse complement strand
TTTACGTTGGCAACATTAATGGTCTTGGGCGTACCGTTGCCATTGAAGGTCATGGCCGCGCCTGTGAGTGTCGTCGCCGGCACAGTGAAGGTTGTGGACGACTGGGTGATGGCGGCGGCGGCGGTGGAGTTGATCACGGTCGCGGCGCCCGTGCTTGACTGGGAGAACAGGAGCGCCGAAGTGTCCGCGCCGGTGCCCTGGGCGAAGCGCCCATCGTTGGTGCGGACGAAGGAACCGATGGTTATGTTGCCCTCATCGCCATCCGCGGGGGAGGCGCCGACCGTTGGCGCGGCCGCGAAGGTCAGGGTGCCGACCAGAATGTCGGTGCCGGAATCATCGACGAAGATCTTGACCGTGCTGCTGGCCGCGATGCCGACCAGATCGTCGGAATTGGCGCCGGCAGAGGTAACGGCGGCGGCGTTGAGCTGGTACTTGAGGCCGGCGATGCCCTTGAGACGGATTTCCGCTCCGGCGCCACCGGTGGTGGTGACGGTGACCACCAGATTGTTGCTGCCATCCAGCAGGGCCGTGAGAATCGTGTTGGCGGTCGTGGTGACGCCGTTGGGGGCCGGTGTCAGGGTCGGCGTGGTGAATGTACCGATATCGCCGCTGGCGGTGGTGACGTTGTTCGACACCGTGGTGCCGGAATACTGGCCGGTATAGTTCTGGTAGGCCGCCAGCAGCGCCGCCGCCACCTGGGTCGTCGTGGTGGAGGATGAGATGTCGACGGCGATGTTGCTGCCCGTGACCGAGGAGTTGGTGTCGAACTCGAAGGTGAGCGCGGGTTCGGTCCCGTCGGTGATGACGACCTTCTGACCGTCCGCGGGTACCGAGGCGATATCCAGCCGCCCGGACGCGGCATAGATTCCGGCCGATGAATCCTCGAGCGTGGTGGTGGAGGCGCCGGTCGGCGTCTTGAGCGCCAGGTCCCACTCGTTCACTTTGGATTTGGTCCAGGTGAACGTCAGATCGTGGGAGACGCCGAGCGAATCGAAGACCTGGACGTTGGTGACCTCGGTCGAATTGAGGGTGGCGGTGGCCGGCAGGTTGATGCCGAGCTCGATGGCCGAGGTGGCGGTGGCGCTACCGGAGACACCCCCGATATTGACCGTCTCGAGGCTGGTCAGGACCGCGGTGTTCGTTGCGATCGGCACGCCAGCGGCGTCGGTGGCCCAGCCCTGGAGATAGAAATCCGCCGTATTCTTCAGATCGCCGACTTCGTCCGGCTCGAACGCGCCGGCGCGGGTGAAGAGATAGGGGTCGGACGAGGTCGGCTTCGCCACCCCGTTGACCACGAACATCCCTTCGCCGGAAACGGCGAGGTCGGTCGGAGAGGCGGAGGACTGCAACAGCCCCTGCCGTCCGACTTCGGTGACGGATGTGAACAGCACGCCGCCAGGAGAGTAGCTGTTTTTGGTCGCTTGCTGGGTCACCAGGGTCGAAAACCGGGCGAAGGTGGCCTTGTAACCGGTCGTGTTCACGTTCGAGATATTGTCGGCGATCGTACCGAGGTTTTGGCTCTGGGCTTCGAGCCCCGAAACGCCGGAAAACATTGCACCGTAAAGACTCATTTCCTGTCTCCTTTAGACTTCCTGTCTCCTCACCGGTTGCAGGGCCGGGGAGGGCGGTTGGGCAAGGGCCGGTGGGCCCTAGTGGTTAGGGGTTGGTCCGTGCGCTCTCGGTCTCCTTCACGGAAAGGACTTTATCCAGGGGTACGCTGACCTCGCCGAGCAACAAATTTACGGTATCGCCGGAGGTATCGGCGCCGTCGACGCGGCCAACGATGCGGGTCTTCGCCGGGATCTGATCGCCCTCGCTGTCGAGCGCGCCGACCAAGAGCCTGTAGATGCCGGGCGCAACCTCAATACCTTGGTTGTCTACGCCGTCCCAGACGAAATCATGCTTGCCGGTCGCGGTCTCGCCGGTGGTAGAGAACACCACCCTGCCCTGGTCGTTGGCGATGGCAAGTGTCACCGAGATCGCCTTCGTTGGCAGCGTATAGCCATACTTGGCCTTGCCGTCGATGAGCGGCACGGTGTCACCCTCGGCCTCGATCGTCTTGCCGAGGTAGCTCACCGCCGCCGCGGCCTGGCCCGCCTTGGAAATGCCGATCAGATCATCAAGGTTCTTGTTGGTCTTAATGGCCTGCTCGACGGTAGCGAACTGGGCAAGCTGGGAGGCGAACTGGTTGGAATCCAGGGGTGACATCGGGTCCTGATTCTTCAACTGGGTGACCAGCAACAGCAGGAAGCTTTCGAGATCCCCGGTCAGCGACGCGCGGTTTGACCCAGGATCCGGGGCCGGCGTCGTCGCCGTGTTGGTCGGGGTGACTTCCATGACTTCGTGCTCCCGTTAGACGCGGATATCGACACCGCCCAGGGCGGCCCGGGCGTTCGCGTAGCCGGCCATCTGGGCCGCGTGTATGTCGTCCAACGTCTCGATCGCGGCCTGGATATCAGCCTCAGGCGCCGCGTGATCGGACGTTTCCTGCCCGTCGTCGCTGCCTTCGCCGCGCAGGTTGAAGTTCAGGCTGTCGGAATTCGTGCGCAGGCCCGCCTCCTGGAGGGCGCGCTCGAGGCCGCGGGCGTCGCGCTGCAAGAGCTCGAGGGTTTCGGATTTCTCGGCGGTGACCACCGCCGCGATGCGGCCGTCATGGCTCAGTTCAAGCTGGATTTCGATATGGCCGAGGGCGGCGGGCCTGAGCGTGATGCTGATCTTGTCCATGCCCGCTGCCGCCGCCTTGACGATGTGGACGGCCAACTGATCGACGACCGGCAGTGTCACCGGCGTCGGGCGGGTGGCGGCCGACAGGGGTTGCACCGGGGAGGCGGTTCGGGCCAAGCCCGCGCCGCCGATGGGAGCAACCGGCGCCGGTGAGTCCATCGTTACCGCGCCGCTGTTGGCGGTCGACTGGGCGACGCCGTAGGACGCCGCCGCCGTGGCGTTCAGGCCGGCGGTCGCCGCGCCGCTTGGGATCTGGCCGGCGGCGCCATTGTTGGCGAGCCCGGCCGCATCGGTCGCGGCCTGGGCGACGGTGGAGGCGTTGGCGCCCTGTTGCCCGCCGCTCTGGGCGGTGCCGCCTGCCTGTGCCTTGGCGCCGGCGACGGACGCATCATCGGCCGCCGGACCGGTTGCCACGAGCATGGCACTCGGTTTGGACACGAGATTCGGCGTTGCTTCCGTGACCGTGATGCTGATCGGAGCCTGTCCAGGGCCATCGACAAGCGCGCTTTTCGCGTTGGCCGGGACCGTGAGGGTTGCAAGCGCCTGTTCCGCGGCACCGGATCCCTTGGCGTTGGTGGCTAAGTTGGCGAGGTTCGCGAGAGCGGCGTTCACGGCCTTATCGGCGGCTTCGGCGTGGGGCGTGTTGGTAAGCATCGCAAGCGCCGGATTGGTCCCGGGCAAGGAAGGAGATCCATTGGCGGCGGCATCGGTAATAGCCGCGCCGGCGGCGATATCCAAACCGGCGCCAGGAGTGGCAAGGGGCGCCGTCGAGAGGGCGGTGCCGTTGTTCAGCTTCGCGCTCGCTCCGGGCTGGGCGATCGCCATGAGGTCGAGCCCGGCGGCCTTGCCGGCGACATCCAGGATGCCGGCGGGGGTAATGGCGGCGCTGACCGCGGCCGCGGTCTCAAGACCGTTCTCGGCGGCGTGGCCCGGGTTGTCCGTCCCGGACTTGGCGCCTTCGGCCGTCCCGTTTGGCGCGTCCTTATTTCCATCGGCGTCCGTTCCCGCGTGCTCGGGCGGGGTGTCGTCGCCGGAGGATCGCGAGGCGCCGTCATCGATATCGGTTTCTCTTGCCGAGGGGGTATCGGCGGGCGCCGGCCGGTTGTCGGTGCCGACTGCGTCCGCGCTTCTATCGGTATCGTCTCTGACGGTCTCGGCTGCCCTCTCGCCCGTCCCACGCGTGCCGGCCCGGCTCTCGGAGACCGGCTCGCGCGTGGTTGGCGGCGCAAACGCATCACCATTCGTGGCCTGGCGCATCATGTCGCTGAACTGGCCGAAAAGGCCACTCAGCGCCATGGCGGACACAGCGTTTCCTTTGGGCTGGTCCGGACGTTGCTCAGGCTTGACGAGCAGATCTGTGATCGAAATTTCCATGACTTCCAATACAAACCAAATACACAAATCCAAAGTTTCGACCGGCAATACCGGTGCGAATGACGCCTTTTGGGGAGCAATCTTCGGGCCATACCGTGCCAGTGGATAAGTTGTTGAACTGCAATATAAAATTTCGAATCCCCGGACCCGGGGGAAGATATTTCGCTGCCCTGTCGGCAATTCCTTCTCAGGAGTTGGGCAACTTATG
Organism: Pseudomonadota bacterium; assembly: GCA_022562375.1. Next base: position 1,194 of record JADFPK010000134.1, on the reverse strand, counting down.
CCGGGCGGGGAGGGGACGCCGGTACGGCAAGGGAGTGTCGTGGCGGAAGGGATACCTGAACCTGGAGGGGCCGTTCGGGCGGGATGAGGTCGTTGGTGCCTGAATTGCCTCATCCGCGGCAGGCTTGGATGTGAAAAAACCCCGCTTTGTCCATCCTGGCGGGGTCCGATCGCTGAAGGCCTCCGCCGCTTGGCCGGCGGCGGCGGGGCGTGAGTCTATGCGGAAATGGAAACGCTCTCGTGGGCCTTGGGCGTATCGGGGCCTTCGGGCGTTTCCGCTCCCTGGTCCTGGCTTTCGCCCGGGGCCTCGGACGCGGGCCGGTTGCCGTTACCGCCGTTGGCGGCCTTGGCCTCGGCGGTGGTCTTGGCATCGGCTGCGGCCTTGGCCTTGGCTGCCTCGGCGGCGATCTTGGCGGCTTCCCTGGCCGGCTTGTCGCCCTGGTTGGCGAGTTCGCGCCAGGATTCGCGCAGCGGCTCGAGCAGCTTGATCACGTCCTCGGCGGGCTTGGGGTCGTTGTTAGGATCGACCGTCGACAGGAGCTTGAGCATGAAACCGTACAGGCGGTCGAGATTTTCCGCGACCTCGCCGCCGAGCTCCATGTTCAGGGTCATCTGCAGGCGGGAAATGATCGCAATCGCGCGGTTGTTGTTCCGCCAGCGTTCTTGCACGTCGTTCGCCGCTATCGCCCGGACCGCCGCGTTGAGCGAGCTGATGGCCTTATCGAACAGCATGAACACGAGCATCGCCGGCGAGGCCGTCATGATCTGCTGGGTCTGGTACTGCCTTGATGCGTTCTCGGTCATGCTCTGGCTCCGGTCATCGGACATGGGCGGGTTTGTTTTACACCCTTGGGCTTAGGAAATGGTTTATCGCCTATTGGCCTGGAAGGCCTTGAGGGAATCGAAGCCCTCCCTGATCGAATCGAGGATGCGGTTCATGATGATCAGCGCCGTCTCCATGGCGATGAACTTGTCGATGAGAACCTGACGCTGTTGCTCGAGCCTCGCCAGCATTTCCTTGACCCGTGTCTGGGTCTTGGTGTTTTGATCGTCGAGCGAATCGATCTCGTTTTCGACCGATCCCGTGGTCAGGTTGAGCATGGCGTCGAGGGCGTGGAACAACTGGGCGCCGATGCCGACGGTGTAATTAAGCGTCACGCCATCGACGTCGTTGGTTCCGGTGTACAGAAGCTTC
>JADFPK010000133.1 GCA_022562375.1 Pseudomonadota bacterium | reverse complement strand
GCCAGATGCTCTATCCCCTCCGCCCGGTGGGGACCTGGCGGCTGTTCGGCGCCATAATGGCCGGGTATCTCGCCAACCTCGTAACCCCGGTCCGGGTCAGCCCGCTGGTGCGCGCCTGGCTGATCGCGCGTCTCGAGGCGCTTCGCACCAGCACCCTTCTTGCCACCGTCGCCTTGGACCGCCTGATCGACGGCATCGTCTTCGTCGCCTTTACCGCGCTGGCGCTGGAGCTCGTCCGGTTTCCCGATGCCGGCGGCGCCATCCGGGAGGGCCTGAGGTGGGGAGCCCTGGGGAGCCTGGTCGTGTTTTCAGCATCGATCGCGGTGCTGGTCGTGTTCGGCCGGCGGCGGCGGAACCGGGCTGCCGGCGCGCGCCCGCGCCTCATCGGATGGCTGCCCCGGCGTTGGCGCGATCCGGTGCGGGATTTCGTCCGTCATTTCTTCGAAGGCGTCGTCTGGCCCAGCGAGGCCTGGCGGGGAGCCGCCATCGTCATCACATCCATCGCCATCAAGATCGTCGCCATCGGCTACTTCCTGTGGGCCGGGCTCGCCTTCGGCGTCGTGCTGACGCCCGCGGGTTATCTTTTCTTGATGGTCTTTCTCGGTTTCCTCGTCGTCCTCGCCGGGACCCTTCGCATCGTCGGCGGTTTCACGGCGGGGGCGGTGTTCGTCCTCGAGGGGCTCGGCGTCGAAGTGGAAACGGCGCTGGCCATGACGCTCATCGTCCAGGCGGCGACCTTAGCGACGGTCGCCATCAGCGGGGCGGCGGCGTTGTGGGCCCAAGGCATGACCTTGACCGGCGCCTTTACGCAAAGTAACGCCGGCGCCACGGCGTCAACGGCGATGGGTGACAACGGTGGGCGCGATGCCTGAGGCGAGGAGGCGGTTCACGCGAATCGCGGCGGCGGGAGCGCTGTTCCAGGGCGGCGCGGCGGCGGTGGACTCGGGCACGATCATCGCCGCCCTGGTCCATGGGCTGACCGGAAGCGCGCTCGCCGTCGGCGCGGCCAGCGCCATCCTGCGCTATGGGTGGCTGTTTCCGCAGCTCTTCGTCGCCTATTTCGCCCAGCGGTCAACGCGAAGCATGCCGTTCTACATCGTCGGCGCCTTCGGCCGCGCGACTTGTCTCGCCGCGCTCGCCGGACTGCTGGCGGTCGCCGGCGAACTGCCCCTGGCCCTCGTCGTCGCCCTGTTCTTCGGGCTGTGGACGACCTACGCCTTCGTCAGCGGCATCGTCGCCGTTCCCTATAACGACATCGTCGCCCGCGCCGTTCCCTCGGCGCGGCGCAGCCGATTGCTCGCCATCCGGTTCTTCGGCGGCGGCCTACTTGCGCTCGGCGTCGCCGCCGCCGCGCACCGGCTCCTCAATGCCTTGGCCTTCCCGAGCGGCTATGCGGTCCTGGTGGCGCTGGGCGCGGCGCTGCTCTATGCCTCGTCCCTATCCTTCGTCGCCGCCGGCGAACCCGCCGCGCCGTCGCGGAAACATCCGGCGGACGGTTTCATCGATTTCCTGCGGCAGGGTCGCGCGGTGTTTCGCGAGGATGAGCGTTTTCGCCTGTTCGTCTACGGGCAATGGCTCGGCGGGGCGGTGATGATGGCGCTGCCGTTCTATATACTGCAAGCGAAGGTGCTACGAGGCGAGGCCTTGGAAGTCGGGATCCTTCTGGGCGCCCAGACCGCCGGGGCGCTCCTCTCCAACGCGCTTTGGGGTTGGTGGGGCGACCATTTCGGCAAGCGGAGCCTTTTGGAGGGCGTCGCCCTTCTCCGCGCCCTGCCGCCGCTTCTCACCTTGGTCTGGGTCCCGGCGGCCGTCTCGGGCGATTTGCCGGCCCTGGCCGGGTTCGCCGTCGTCTTCTTCCTGCTCGGCGCCTTTGGCAACGGCATCACCATCGCCATGCTGGGCTACCTGATGGAGATTTCGCCCGACGACCGCAGACCGGCCTACAGCGGCTATTTCAACGCCCTGGTCGCGCCCGCCGCGCTGTTGCCCTTGGCCGGGGCGGTGATCGTCGAGACCTGGTCCCTGGCGGACCTCTTCCTGGTCAGCCTTGCCGCCGCGCTCTTGCAGTTCCTCACCATTCGCCGCCTGCGCGGCCTATCGGCGGGGAGTTAGAGGACATGATCAAGTTGCGCCGGGCGATCAACAAGTCGTGGTTCCTCGCCAAGCTTTTTTACCGCTGGCACGGCATCGAGCTTACCGGCCAACCGGGAGACGAAGTCTGGTACTTCGCCTTCGGCGCCAACATGCACGACAGCGCCTTTCGCCAACGCCGCGCCATGGATGCGCTTGAATGGCGCGCCGGACGGGTCAAGGGCTATCGCCTGCGCTTCAATCTCGAAGGGCGCCCGCGCGGCAAGGCGGCGCCGGCTAACATCTCGCCCGACCCCGATGGGGAGGTCTGGGGCGTGCTTTACCTGATCACCCGGGCCGCCATGGCGCATCTCGATTCGACCGAGGGCGTTCCCGGCCGGCGCTACCGGCACCTGTGGGTCGAGGCAGAGGACATCGATGGGAACCGCGTCGACGCGTTCACCTACATCGCCGACGGCAAGGAAAAGGACGGCCGGCCTTCGCTTCGTTACATCACCCTGTTGCGCGACGGCGCCCGCGCCCACGGTCTGCCGGACCCTTACATCCGCTTCCTCGACGCCGTCGAGCACGCGCGATAGGGCCGCTAATTTTTCTTGACACCGTACCTTGATACGGGGTGTAGACTCGGCGTAAGGAAGCGGCATGGACGAGCTTACGGATAAAGAACAAGGCGACGGCGAAGGAAAGGACGCGGCGCCCGGATGAGGAGATTACTTAACCTTCTCGTCGCGGCCATGGCCGCGCCGGCGGCCTCGAGAAGGGCGACAAGCAGTTCCTCAGCGCCGTCGGCGGGGTGCGGCCGGTGCTCGGCCAATACGACGAGCCCGACACGGTGCTGATGGTCGAGCTGAACTGGGAACGTGCCGGGCGCGACGACCTCGGTGGAACAGGACTCGCCGACACCGGGGGCTGGGAGCTGTTTGTCTCGCCCGTGTTATGGTGGACCTACGGGCAAATCGCGATCCGCGGCGGGGTACAGATCCCCATCGCCGAAGGCCTCAACGGCAATCAGGCGACCTCGGACTACCGGGCGCGGGTCGAGTTCATCTACCACTTTTGAGGCGGGCACTTCTGAGGCGGGTTGGCCGCCAAGATGCGAACTAACGATGGAGGTAAGCGATGACCAGGTCTGGGATCGTTCGGACAGCGGTATTCGCGCTTGCGTTGCTGTTTCCCCTCTCGGCGTTCGCGGCGCCAACACAGTACCAGTTGCGCATCGACGGGCTGGCCTGCCCGTTCTGCGCCTACGGCATCGAGAAAGAACTCAACCGCACGGAGGGTGTCGCCGCCATCGCCATCGACATCAACGCCGGCACCGTGACGGTCACCATGGCCGAGGGCGCGTTGATGACCAAGGCCCGAGCGGACCGGATCGTCAAGGACGCGGGCTTCACCTTGCGCGCCTTCGAAGAGGTGCCGAGGGCGGCGGGAAACAAATAGGAGCGGCGCCACGGGGGTTCGTCGAGTCGGCGCGCGGACGCCTCCCCAAGCGCGTCTCTCATGGGAGACCAAAGGGGACGAGGGACGATGAATTCGGCGTTGTGGCCACTTTGCCGGCTGTGGGTGAGGATCCGGCGCGCCCGCGTGCCGCCGCCGCGTGTCGCCGACCCGGTATGGTATTTCGCTTACGGCTCGAACATGAACGAGCGGCTGTTTCGCGAGCGCCGCCATATGACCCCTATCGAGACCCGGATCGGCCGGCTAACGAACCATCGCCTGTGCTTCACCATCGGCGGCGGCATGCGGCCCGGCCGATCGGCGCCCGCCAACATCGCCGATGATCCCGGCGGCACGGTCCCGGGTGTCCTCTACCTCCTGGCGCTACGCAAGTTCGTCCGCCTCGACGCCAGCGAGGGCCGGCAATACGCTTATCTGTGGACCGAGATCGAGGACACGGCGGGCAACATCGTTCCGGCGGTGACCTACAAGGTCCCGGACGCGGCGCCGGAGGGGCGGCCGTCGCTGCGCTACCTCGATCTCCTCCGCGAGGCGGCGCGCCAGCGCGGCCTGCCGGCGGAGTACGTGGCGTTCCTCGATGGCGTCGAGGCCAGGGAATGACGGATGCCGTCCGGCGATCCGCCGCCGGTTTTATTATACCGTACAATGGTACGGGATGTAGATTGTGGGCTCTCGGGAGACGGTGATGAGAAACATGACCATCGGCAAAACCGCCAGTAAGGCCGGAGTCGGCGTGGAGACGGTCCGCTTCTATGAAAGAAGGGGACTCATCGACCAGCCGCCGAGACCGGCGAATGGCGGCTTTCGCGTCTACCCGGAGCAAACGGTCGAACGCATCCGTTTCATCCGCCAGGCCCAGGAGCTGGGCTTTTCGCTGGCCGAGATCGACGCGCTGCTGGCGCTCCGGGCGGACCCCTCGACGGACTGCGCCGACGTCCGCGACCACGCCCGGGCCAAGCTTGACGAGGTCGACCGCAAGATCGCCGGGCTCGAACATTTGCGTCGGGCGCTGGCGCAAATCATCGCCGCCTGTCCGGGCCAGGGCGCGCTTGGAGCCTGTACGATCATGGACGCGCTGGCCGGCGCCGGGCGAAGCTAGTCGGTCTCGCCGGGGGCGCCGCCGGAGCGGAAGGGGTGCGCCGGATAGACCCCCAGCACCTTCACTTTACTCGAGTAAAAGGCCAACTCCTCGAACGCCAGCTTGACCAGCCTTTCTTCGGGGTGCCCCTCGATGTCGGCGTAGAACTCGGTGGCGGAGAAGGTCCCGCCCACCATGTAGCTCTCGAGCTTGTTCATGTTGACGCCGTTGGTGGCGAAACCGCCGAGCGCCTTGTAAAGCGCCGCCGGGATATTGCGCACCCGGAACAGGAACGAGGTGATGACCGGCCCGTCGCCGGGATCGGGGTCGATGGGTTCCTTGGCCAGGATGATGAACCGGGTGGTGTTGTGCTCGGCGTCCTCGATGTTGGCCTTTAGCGAATCCAGTCCGTAAATCTCCGCCGCTAGCTGGGACGCGATCGCCGCCGATGTCGGATCGTTGCGTTCCGCGACGTCCGCCGCGGCGCCGGCGGTATCGGCATGGACGACGGGAATGAGGCCGAGCTCGCCGATCAGGTTGCGGCACTGGGAAAGCGCATGGACGTGGCTGCACACGGTCTTCAGCCCTTCGATCGCCGCCCCCTTGGGCGCCAGCAGGTGATGGTTCACCCGCTGGAAGTGCTCGGCGACGATGTGAAGGGGGGTCTCCGGCATCAGCTGGTGGATGTCGGCGACCCGGCCGGCCACCGAATTCTCGATCGGGATCATCGCCAGCGCCGCCCGCCCGCCGGTGACGGCGGCGAAGGTTTCCTCGAACGACGGCATCGGCAGGGTCGTCATGGAGGGATGGACCTGGCGGCAGGCGAGGTCCGAATAGGCCCCCGGCGCTCCCTGGAAGGTGATGGTTTGCTGTGGATCGGCGGCGCCGGCCA
>JADFPK010000132.1 GCA_022562375.1 Pseudomonadota bacterium | reverse complement strand
TCTTGATCAGCCGCGCGGACTTCAGATTCGGTGCCGTGAGCGGAATAATGCACAGCGGCAAGATGTGGAGCGAATCCCTGTCCACGTCCTGCAGTTGGTCTAATGCCACATCAGACATGATGCCGATCGTTTGTCACAAATGGGCCCGGGTGCCGACCGGGGACAGGACACGGGTCCCTCGTTACGAGGCCCAGACTTTTCGTGGTGGCAGTAATATGTTAATGTAGATTAACTAACTAAGTGTTAATATTGGATGGCCTCCCTCTTTGGGACGGGGCCGGCGGCGTAAAGAAGGTTCCGCGGGGCCGTACGAATCTCCGCCGCCAGGCCGACTGACGAGTTGCGCTCCATGGCAGGGGTACGGCAATCCCTTGTTTTCCATACAGACTTGCTGAAATTCGTAGACCAGCAAATGTCCGCTTGTGTTAAGGGTTGTCGGACGCCTGCCGTGGACGGGTGGTGGCGGCGCTTGGCCTTGGCCGGCAGGCGTCGGACAAGCCTCAGGGGAGGAAACCGCGGGGGGCTCAGGCGCGGCGGCGCCCGCGCCCCGCTTTCGCGCGCCGATCTGGTGGCCAAGGCGAAGAAGAACATGGCCTACGGCGGCTGGGACGAAGCGCGGGCCGAACGGCTCATCGCCTTCTCCGAGACCTTCGGCGATGACACCGGCCCCCTGACCCTGGCGGAATTCGCCGCCTGATCCCGGCGCGCCGGTTCTGACGCGCCCTAGATATCGAGGATCAGGGTCTCGCCGGGCAGGGCGCGGGAGATGCAGATCATCATCGACTTGTTCGCGGCCTTTTCGCGATCGCTCAGCACGTCGTCGCGGTGTTCGGCCTTGCCGCCGAGGAGGCGGGTGCGACAGGTCGCGCAAAGCCCGTCCTCGCACGACGATTCGGCGTCGATGCCGGCCTCGCGCACGGCCTCGAGGATGGTCTTGTCGGCCGGCACGGTGAGGGCCAGCTTGTGGCGCGAGAGATAGACCTCGAAGCTCTCGTTCTTCCACGCCTTGGGCCGGGCGCTCGGCGCGAACAGCTCGAAATGCACCGTGTCCTCGGGCCAATGCTTGGTGGCCTGGCGCGCCGCCGCCATCAGCCCCGCCGGGCCGCAGACATAAAGGTGCGCCCCGTCGGTACGCTTCGATAGCACGTCGTCGAGCTTGATCCCCTTGGCCGGATCGCCGCCGTCATGGTGGAAGGTGAGGTTGGGCGCGAAGACCTCCCGGGCCTCGTCGGCGAAGGCCGTGTTCCGGGCGTCCCGGGTGCAGTAATGAAGGGCAAAATTGGCGCCACCCTGGCGCAGGCGATAGCCCATGGAGAGGATCGGCGCGATGCCGATGCCGCCGGCGATCAGGATGTGCTCTCCGGCATCCTCGGCGAGGTGGAAGTTGTTGATCGGCGCCATCGCCGTGATGGCATCGCCGGCGCCGGCGTTCTCGTGCAGCCACGCCGACGCGCCCCGGCCGTTCTTCTCGCGCAGCACGCCAAGCACGTAGCGGTGGCGCTCAATCGGGTCATTGGCCAGCGAATAGGACCGCTTGAGGCCGTCGCCGGCGACGATGTCGATATGGGCGCCGGCCTCGAACGCCGGCAGATCGCCGCCGTCTCGGGGCACCAGTTCGAAGCGCTTGATCTCGGGCGTCAGCTCATCGACGCTGGCGATGATGAGCTTCAGCTCCCGCTTGGCCTTGGGCTTGGGCAGGCGCTGATCGGCATCGAGGATCAGCCGTTCGACCCGTTCGCCGCCGATGATGTGGCGCTCGAGGATCTCGTCGACGTCCTCGCGGTTGGCGTAGGTGTACCAGACGGCCTCGGGGTAGATCACCATCGAGGGGCCGAGCTCGCAGCGCTCGAGACAGCCCGAGGTGTTGATGCGGGTCTTCGAAAGCCCGAGCTCCTTGGCCCTGGCCTTCATATAGTCGCGAAGCTCGACCGAGCCCCGGGCCGAGCAGCAGCCCCTGGGATGGCCGCTTTCGCGCACGTTGACGCAGCAAAAGACGTGGGTCTGGTAAAGCAGATCCTGGCGGTCCGTACTTTCTGCCATGTTTGCCGATACTCCCCGGCCGATCCTTGCCGGCCGGAATTTGCCGAGCTTCCCCGCCCCGCCGGCCCAGCCCCGGCAACGCGCGTCACCGGCTGCCCGTTCGATAGAGGGAATATAGGCACGATGCCCGAATTTGTGAACCAGGGCTTGACCTGGGACGCGCCGACGCCCGGCGCGGGCGGGCCGGCGGCAGGCTGTTGACCGGAAGTGGTGGAGGCTTCAGAGTGCACAACCTTAGAAGAGGCGCCGCATGACGACTGAAGTCCCGCCCCCGGCCGGGAGGGGGATAATCCCGGTAGGGCGAACGGCGATAGAGAGTTTTCGCTTCGTCTTTATCAATCTCGACCGGTTCGTGGCGCTTGGCTGGGCGCCAATGGTGGCCATCGTCGCCACCAATGCCGTGATTCTGGCTCTCGCGGGGCCCGGAATGGAGGCCATGGAATTTAGCCTCGCGAGATTCGTCGCGATCAAACTGATTTCCCTCCCCAGCTATGCGATGTATGTCCTCTTTGCCGTGCGCTGGCACCGCTTCTACCTCCTCGAGGAGCGCCAGGGCGTCTTCACCGAGGTCATCGCCGTCCGCAACTGGCGTTTTCTCGGTTACGTCCTGCTCCTGACCCTGGCGCCGGACGTCCCCAGATGGATTTTCGGCCCATCGGGGTGGCCCGTCGTGGTCGTGCTGTATTTTATCTTCCTTCGCTTCTCGCTGGTGCTGCCAAGCACGGCGGTCGACCGGCCGCTCGGCCTCGGCGAAGCCTGGCGTAAAATGCGCGGCTACATCGTGCCCTATGTCGCCATCTTCATCCTTATCGCGATACCGGCCGGAATCGTTTCCGGAATCTTGGCGGTGGTGGTGTTTTCAGGAATGTTCGCCGGCGGGCCTGAAGTCGTGTTTGAGCGCGCCGTGGTCCACGGCGGGGTAACCGCCATTTTTACTTTCTTTTTCACCGCCGCCGGCATCACCGTGCTGTCGAAATTTTACCGCCACATCGTCGGCATGGAGGCGCCGGAAGGAAGAGAGAGCGGCGCGGCGGCCGGCCCATGAGCATCGGCGATACGCCGCCGGGCACCGCCGGGAAAGTCCCGGTCTTAGACACGGCGGTGGAGAGCTACCGCTTCGTCTTTTCCAATCTGGATCGGTTCCTGGCGCTCGGTTGGCTTCCCCTTCTGATTACCTTCGCGGTGTATATGGCCAGCGATATTCTTGCCGACGTGGGCGGCGGGGAGAATGGGTTTGTGACCGATTGGGCGTCCGACATCGTGCTTGAAGCCGGCTCTTTGGCGATGTACGCCGTCTTCGCCGTTCGTTGGCACCGATTCTTTCTGCTTGGTGAGCACGAAAGCGTGTTCATCGGCATCTTCTCGCCTCGTGACTGGCGTTTCCTCGGCTATGCGGCGCTCCTAACTTGGACTCCTTTCGTTCCGATGTGGGTTTATCTCCTCATCTCAGAGTTCGTGTCCGGTTTATTCAGTATCGCCGCGTCCATCCTGCTATTCGTTATGTTCCGCTTCTCCCTCGTGTTGCCGGGTACGGCGGTCGACCGGCCCCTCGGCCTCGGCGAAGCCTGGCGTAATTTGCGCGGCAATACCTGGCGGTTCATCGGCGCTTCTTTCCTCGTCGTGATTCCGTACGTGATCCCTTTATGGATCGTGCTAAAAATTTTCGACCTATCTCTGTTCACCGGTACGACCAACGGCGCGCCCGAACCTACGATTGGCGTCCTCGTGGCGACGAACGCGGTATGGGCCATTGTTGGCTTCTTCGCCACCGCCGTCGGGGTTACCGTGCTGTCGAAATTTTACCGCCATATCGTCGGTGGCGAGAGGGGCGAGGGTAGCGCGGTGACGGCGGCCCCGGTTTGAGGGGGAACTTCGGGCGGGCGTCTTGGCCTATTTGGCGGGCTCGCCGGCGGGCGGTTCGGTTTCGTCTTCCTTCTTTTCTTCTTTCTTGGTCACCAGATCGGCCATGGTTTTCTTGAGGTTCTTGAGCTCGTATTCCGCCAGCGCGTAGCGCCAGGTCCCGAGGCGGGTGTTGATCTCCTCGATCTCCTTCTTGACCTCCTCGGTCGGCGCCGGGTCGGTGCCCGCCTTGGCCCGCCCCGCCAGCCAGGTCTTGCCGTCGGCTTCCCCCAGCCAGAGATCGAAGATCAGGCCGTCGAAGGTCTCGTAGACGCCGTAGGGCTCGCCGCCCTGATCGACCGGCACGTCGGCGACCGGGCGCACGTCGTCGAAGGTCATCCCCTGGAGCACCCGGGCGATATCGGAGACGGCGAACTCGTCCTTGATCTCGGTGCCGGGCGGCATGCCGGCGAGCTTGAAGTCCTCGTCCCCGGCCTTCGACTTGAACACCACCAGCGGCGGCGATCCCGGCCGCTTCAGCGTCGCCTTGCGGATGCGCTCGCGGTCGATCGAGAGGAAGCTCTGGTCGACCCAGCCGAGCCGCTCTCGGGCCGGTTCGACCCTGCCCCGCGCCAGCCAGGCGCGCTCCTCGCCGGGCCTTCTGACATAAAGCGAATCGATGCCCTCGAGGGAGAATTTGGTCTTGCCGACGATGAGATCGGCCAGCGTCCCGCCCTTGGCGTCGGTGAGGGTGACGCGCGCCGATTTGGCGTCCTTGCCGGTGGCATCCTCGACCTCGAGCTTGGCGTAGCGGTCCGCCCTTTTGGTCTTGGGTTCCACGGTCTCGATCTGGGCCAAACCGATCAGCACCTCGCGGACCTTCTCCATGTCGGCGGGATAGGAACTGGCCTCCTTGACGACCCAGGCTTTGGCTTTACGCTCGATCGTCGCCTCGCCGTCGGCGTGCGTCACCTTGATGGTGGCGACCTCTTCGAGCCTGTCCATCAGCCCCGGGAACATCAGGGCGCGCGAGGCGCCGCCGAGCGCGCTATCGCGCTCGGCTATGACGAACACCGCCGCCGCCACGGCGATGGCGGTGATCGTTGAGAGGGCCAGGAAACCGCGCAAGCTCATCGCATATCCTCTAGCCCAGGGCCTCGGTTTCCATGCGCTGGCGGCGGCGCCGGATGCGCAGCAATCCGAGGATGACGGCCAAGGCCGCCACCCCGATCGGGATCAGGGCGATGTTGTAGAACTGAAGCCGCGCCTCCAGGGCCTCGACTTCCCGGCGGAGATCGAGCTGGACCTGGCGCAGCTGCTTGCGGATCTTCAGGAGTTCGTCCTCGAATTTGTCGATCTCCTCGATCTGGGCGGGGGTCAGGATGACCTTGCCGCCGGTGGCCTGGCCCGGGCGCTGCAATTCGGAGAGCTTCTCCTCGGTCTGCTCGCGCCGGGTCTGGAGCTCGCGCTCCTTGGTCCTGTAGCGGATCTCCGCCGCGCGGGCGAGGTCGACGACGCGCTCGAACGGGCGCTGGGAGACGCCGCGGGAGCGCAGGCCGATCAGCTCGTCCGAGCCCGCGAGATTGTCCAGCGCATTGATCACGAAGTCGATGTTGTTGGCGATCGGTATGGCGATGACCTGGCCGAAGAACTGCTGCAGTTCGACCCAGAACTGATCGCGCAGCATATCGGCGTCGGCGACGACGATGA
>JADFPK010000131.1:2879-5620 GCA_022562375.1 Pseudomonadota bacterium | reverse complement strand
TGGGCTCCGAGTCGAAGCCGACCTCGAGCTCCTCGACGGCGCTGCCGTCATCGAGGCTGGTAGCGGACAAGGTGAGCGACCCTTTGTTCAAGGAAAACTTGATCGCCCTGGACTTCTCCGTCGAGATCGTCGACACCCGGTCCACCGCATCGGCGAACATCTTGCAAGGAACGTCCATCAGCTTGTCGTTGCCCGACGGTATCACCCGTTCATAGTCGGGGAAGGTGCCGTCGATCAGCTTCGAGGTCAGAACGATGCCGTCGAAGCGGAAGCGGATCTTGGTATCCGACAGCGCGACCTCGACCGAGCCCTCGGTTTCATCGACCAGCTTGCGCAATTCCTGGACCGTCTTGCGGGGCACGATGACGCCGGGAATGCCGGCGGCGCCCGCCGGCAACGGCACCTGGAAACGGGCGAGCCGGTGGCCGTCGGTGGCGACCGCCCGCAACATGGCGACGCCGTCCTCATCGGCGGTGTGGAGATAGATGCCGTTGAGGTAATAGCGGGTCTCCTCGGTCGAGATGGCGAACTTGGTATGGTCCACCAACCCCCTGAGATCGGCCGCCAAGAGAGAGAAATTATGGGGCTGATCGTCCTCGGTCATGGCCGGGAAGTCGCCCGCCGGCAGGCAGGCGAGGGTGAAGGTCGAGCGCCCCGAGCGCAGGGTGAGCCTCTGGGCATCACCTTCGCTATCGAGCTCCACCTGGGCGCCTTCCGGCAGCTTGCGCACGATGTCGTAAAGGGTAAGCGCCGGCGCCGTCGTCGTGCCGGATCGGCTGATCTCGGCGTCGACCTTTTCGGCGATGGTGATATCCATATCCGTCGCGGTCAAGCCGAGTTGCCCGTCCTTGGCGTCGAACAGGATATTGGCCAGGATGGGAATGGTGGTGCGTCTTTCCACCACGCTCTGGACATGGGCCAAAGAGCGCAACAGCGACGCACGTTCGATGGTGATTTTCATGGCGTCAGATCGGACTTAGGTTGCTTTCATGGGCCGGCACGGAAGGTCTTATCCGTACCCGCATATCGTCCGGCGACAAAGCGATCCCGCGGCTCCGCGACCGGTCTGGCATTATAGCAAAACCTATTGGAATCCCAAGCGTTTTCGACAACTTTTCGGCGACGAAAACGGCGCGCTCGCGGACCATTCCAAAGCGCCCGAATGCCTGTCCCGGGCGCCGGCCCTCGAGGGTGAAATTCGGATGAATTGCAGGGAGTTGCCGGGCCCCGGTCAGCTTTCGATCATACGGCGCAGAAGCTCGACGTCCTCGGAAAAATCGCTGTCGCCCGAGCGCAGCTCCTCCACCCTGCGCACCGCGTGCATGACCGTGGTGTGGTCGCGGCCGCCGAACTTGCGGCCGATCTCCGGCAACGAACGCGACGTCAACTGCTTGGCGAGGTACATCGCCACCTGGCGCGGCCGGGCCACGGCCCGCGCCCGGCGCGCCGAGTGCATGTCGGCGAGGCGGATGTTGAAATGCTCGGCGACGCGCTTCTGGATCTCCTCGATCGTCACCCGCCGGTCGTTGGCCCTGAGCAGATCGTGCAGCACCTCCTGGGTCGCCTCCAGCGTGATGTCGCGGCCGACAAGCGTGGCGTGGGCGACGATCCGGTTGAGCGCGCCCTCGAGCTCGCGGACGTTGGAGACGATCTTGTGGGCCAGGAACTCGAGAACCTTGAGTGGCACGGTGGCCTCCAACTGGTCCGCCTTGGCCTGCAATATGGAGAGCCTGAGTTCGTAGTCCGTCTGGTGGATGTCGGCCACCAGCCCCCAACCCAAGCGCGAGCGCATCCGCTCCTTCATGCCCTCGAGGTCCGAAGGCGACTTGTCGGCGGAAATGACGATCTGCCGGTTTTGGTCGACCAGGGCGTTGAAAGTGTGGAAGAACTCCTCCTGTGTGGTCTCTCTGCCCGAGATGAACTGGACATCGTCGATCATCAGCACGTCCACCGAGCGGAACTGATCCTTGAACGCCATGGTGTTGCGGTAACGAAGCGCCCGGATGAACTGGTACATGAATTTTTCGGCCGAAAGATAGATGACCCGGCGGGTTGGATCCCGCGACCGGATGTGCCAGGTGATGGCATGCATCAGATGGGTCTTGCCAAGGCCGACCCCGCCATAGAGGAACAGCGGGTTGAACGGCACCGTCGTCGCCTCGGCGACCCGCCGCGCGGCGGCGTAGGCAAGTTCGTTGGACTTGCCGACGACGAAATTCTCGAATGTCAGCCTGGGATCGAGTGGCGCGCTGATATCGGCCTGTCCCTCCGCCGCCGGCTGATCGGCGGCGCCGGCGCCCTCGCCGGCAGGGGTCTTGAAGGCCGTCGCCTTGGGCGGTGATTTGCCCCGGTGTACCCGAATCTGCACGGACCTGACGGCGGGGTCCTCTTGTCTCCAATGCTTGCGGATGCGGTCCATGTAGTGGCGGTCGACCCAATCACGCATGAAACGGGTCGGCACGAAGAGAACGATTTCGCCGCCCTCGGCTTGGCCGAGAGTGAGCGGCCTGAGCCAACTCTTGAAGACGGCATCGCCGAATTCGTTCCGCAGATGGCTCTGGATACGCTCCCACTTGGCGCTGGCGGCGCTCACATCTTCCCCCGGTGCCATGGTCTAATCCTGAATCCAGGGCAACCCGGCGACCTTCCAGCCGCCTTGGGTGCCGCGATGCCTGTCGCCGTCCAAATTCCCCTCGAAGCCGTCGGAGACGTTGAAGCAACGCTGATATCCTTTCGCCGTC
>JADFPK010000131.1:0-2780 GCA_022562375.1 Pseudomonadota bacterium | reverse complement strand
CCTAATCCTGAATCCAGGGCAACCCGGCGACCTTCCAGCCGCCTTGGGTGCCGCGATGCCTGTCGCCGTCCAAATTCCCCTCGAAGCCGTCGGAGACGTTGAAGCAACGCTGATATCCTTTCGCCGTCATGGCGATGGCGGCGCTCTTGGAACGATTGCCGGAGCGGCAAATGAAAAGCACCGTGTTGTCCGGCTTGACGCCGGCGGCCTCGATCTGTTGCGCGAACTCGGGATTCGGCTGCATTCTTGGGAACATTTGCCAGGGCACGAACACCGTGCGCCGGTCGATGCTTCTCAAATCCGGAACGCCGATGAAAACCCACTCGGCCTGGGTGCGCAGATCAACCAGTACGGCATTTGGGTTCTCGGCAAGTATTTCCCACGCTTGTTTCGACGTTATCTCGCCGGCATAGCCTTCGCCGGGCGGTATGCTGTCTTCAGTAGGAGAACTCGCGACCAGAACCGTCATTAACAGGCCCCCCTGACGGGCTTTGTACTGAATTACCGTAGACTTTTATTTTCTATACAACTTATAGTTAAATGCCACGGCGCTAGTTATTATTACTTTAATAACAGACTATTTTCAAAAAAATGTTGGATGATTACGATAGAAACGTCTCCCGGAATAGTTGGCGCGGGAGCGGCCGGCGCCAAGCTGGCAATGTAACCGTGCTGTCCTGCTCATGCAACGTGATCGAAAAGAGAACGTGCAAAAAATTTTGCCCCAAGTGGCAAATTTGTCATGACGCGCGTGCAATTTTTTCGATCGGCGGCGCCCGACTTCATGGCGCAAGAGACTTCATGGCGCAAGTTCCGGCGGGCGCACCGCTTCGCCGAAACCGCGACATCCGCGCGCCGCCGCGTTTGCCCGGCGGCGACAGCCGCGAACCCTGTCAGCGCCGCCTGCCGGCCGCGAACTTTTTTAGAGTGCCTTGATCCTTGCCGAGAGACGCGAGAGTTTTCGTGACGCGGTGTTGCGGGGCAGCACCCCCTTGGTCACGCCGCGCATGATTTCCGGCTGGGCCTCTTTGAATGCCGCCGCCGCCTCTTCCTTGTTGCCGCTGGCGATCGCCGTCTCCACCTTCTTGACGAAGGTGCGCACGCGGCCTATGCGGTCGCGGTTGACCTCGGTGCTTTTGGCGGCCCGACGGATACGCTTTTTGGCGGACTTTATATTGGCCATGATCCTGGTGCTTCCCGATCCCAATATTTGAGCGGCACTTGAGCGGCGGCGCCGTTTATATAACCCATGCGCCGCCCCGTCAACGCCCGAATCCGGGCCGGTGGGAAAGGGTGATTTTTGGCTCGAATCAAAGGGTGTGGGCGGCGCCCGCGGCCGGCGGCGCGGTCAATCGGGTGACAGGAAAAAGCGCACCGTCAGTCCCTTGCCGGCGGCGCGAATGCCGATGCTGAGCACTTCGCCCTCGCGGCGGTAGCGCCCGGCGCCCTCGGCCCGCCAGCCCAGCTGCGGCAGGGTCGCCGCATAGAAGGACCGCACTTTCGCCACGCTGAGCCGGCCCTCGGCGTAAGCCTCGACGATGCGCCCCTCCGGCTTGTCGAAGACGACGCCCGCATCCTTGATTTCGCGCAGGCCCGGGGTCAGCGGCAGATCATCGAGACCGGCGAGAAACGAACCCGTCGCCTCCGGTGTCGGGGCCGGCGCTTGTCCGCCCTCCCCGCCCTCGGCCGGAGAAAAGCCAAGGAGCGCCATCAGCGACAACGCCAGAGCCGGGATGACAAGGGGGGTCCGCATGATACGCCCGATGGATCAGCGTTGACGCTTGGCACAATAGAAAGTCGAACGCCCGCTTTGGGTGATGCGCCGGACTCCCCCCGTCCTCGCAACATCGCAGTCACATCCCGGACAAGGCTCTCCGGCGCGGCCGTAGACGGCGAAACTGTGCTGGAAGTAACCGAGCTCACCGTCGGGGCGGACATGATCGCGCAGGCTCGACCCGCCGGCCGCGATGGCTTCGCTCAGCACCCGGCGGATGGCCGAGACCAGCCTCTCCGCCCGCGCCCGCTTGACGGTATAAGCCTGGCGCCTGGGCGAAATGCCGGCATGGAACAGCGACTCCGAGGCATAGATATTGCCCATTCCCGCCACCACCTTCTGATCGAGAAGCGCCGATTTGATCGGCGTCCTCTTGCCCTCCAGCGCCGAAGCCAGCACCGGGCCGTTGAATTCGTTGCCCAGGGGCTCGGGACCGAGATCCTTGAGCAGCGGATGGGAGGCGATCGAGCTTTGCGGACAGAGCGTCATCAGGCCGAAACGCCTGGCGTCGTGATAGCGGATGATCTTGCCTTCGTCGGTCTCGACGATGACATGATCGTGGGGTCCGGGCGGCGATGCGCCGTTGCCGGCGTCGATCACCATGCGCCCCGACATGCCGAGGTGGATCAGCCAGACGTTGCCGTCATCGAGCCGCGCCAGCATGTACTTGGCGCGGCGGTCCATCCCAACCACCGTCCGCCCTTCGAGGCGGCGGGCGAAATTCGCCGGCAGAGGGATGCGCAGATCCTCCCGGCGCTGTTCGACCCGCACCAGGCGCCGGCCTTCGAGAACGGCGGCAAGACCCCGGCGAACGGTTTCGACTTCTGGAAGTTCCGGCATGGCGGCGTACGGTAGCGGAAACCGGCGCGCTCCGCTATGGTCGATCGCATGGCCGAGAGACAAAAAGATCGGCCCGGAACGCCCGAGACCACCCATTTCGGCTTTCGCCGCGTCGACAGCGGCGAGAAGGCGGGGCTGGTCCGCGCCGTCTTCGACAGCGTCGCCG
>JADFPK010000130.1 GCA_022562375.1 Pseudomonadota bacterium | reverse complement strand
TCGAATAGATGCGGCCGGCGGTGACGTTGTCGCTCTGGCGCGACGCCACGCCGGTGAAGCGTTCGTAATGGCCGAGGTCGAGGTCGGTTTCGGCGCCGTCGTCGGTGACATAGACCTCGCCGTGCTGGAAGGGGCTCATGGTCCCCGGATCGACGTTGAGATAGGGATCGAGCTTGCGCAACCGGACCTTGAAGCCACGGGCCTGCAAGAGAGCCCCCAGGGCCGCGGAAGCCAGTCCCTTGCCAAGCGAGGAAACGACGCCGCCGGTGATAAAGATGAACCGGGTCATCGGTATTTAGGATACATCATCAGGGCCGCGCGGACCAAGGGAAAGCGGGGGCGATCCCGACGCCACCATCCGGCGTTCGCGCGGCGCCCCATCAGCGGGCCAGCGGGACGCTGGGCGTCTCCGGCTGGGACGGGCCCGGCCTCGCCGGCGCTTCCTGGGCCGGGGTCCCTGCCCCGCCTTCGTCCAGGATCGACCGGGGTTTGCGGTCGGCGCTGGCGATTATCGCCAGCAACAGGCTCATCGATACGAACAGCCCCGCGATCACCGCCGTCGCCCGGGTCAGGAAATTGGCCGTACCACGGCTCGTCATCATGCCGCCGCCGCCGCCGATGCCGAGCGCCCCGCCCTCGCTGCGCTGGAGCAAGACCGTGACCACCAGGGCGATGGCGAGACAAAGATGGATGACAAGTAGGATCGTCGTCATGACCGATACAACAAAGCGCCACTCACACAAGCGGCCGGGCCCGATGCCGGCCGGAAAAATTCACACGACCTTTTACCCGCTTCCCGGCGAATCCGCTAGGGACAACTTCGGGCAATGCTCCAAAAATCGTCGGCGTTGAGCGATGCGCCGCCGACGAGGGCCCCGTTGACGTCCTCCAGGGCGAGGATTTCCGCCGCGTTGGCGGCATTGACCGAGCCGCCGTAGAGAATCCGTATCGAGCCGCCCTCGGCCGAGGCGCCGCCGAGTATTCTACGTATATGGGCGTGCGCCCGGGTGATTTCATCCAAACTCGGCGTCAGCCCGGTGCCGATCGCCCATACCGGCTCGTAGGCGATCACCACCTCGGCGGCGCCGGGGCCGTCGGGCAGCGAGCCCGCCAACTGCCTCTCGAGCACGCCGAGGGTCTCACCGGCGCCATACTGGGCCTCGGTCTCGCCGATGCAGATGATGGCGCAGAGCCCGGCGCCGAGCGCGGCTTGCGCCTTGGCGCGCACCAGCGCGTCGGTTTCCGCATGGCCGCCGCGGCGCTCTGAATGGCCGACGATGGCGTAAGTCGCGCCCGCGTCCTTCAGCATCCCGGCGCTGATATCGCCGGTGTGGGCGCCCTGGGCATTGGCATGGCAGTCCTGGCCGCCGGCGGCGATGGGGCTTCGGCTGAGCGCCTCGGCCACCCGCCACAACAGGATCGCCGGCGGGCAGACCAGGAGATCGCACCCCGGCGCTTCCTCGCCCTTAGCCGAAGCGGCGCGGCCGGCGAGCTCGGCGGCAAGGGCGAGGCCATCGCCGCCGGGACCGTTCATTTTCCAGTTGCCGGCGACCAGAGGCCGGGGGGAATCGGTCATGATTTCCGCTCAATTGCGCTCATGGGCATCACCGCTGGCGGCCGGCCTGGGCTTAACTAAGCCGGGCGCGGCGCGAAGCCGCGTTTGTTTATCACATGGCCCAACCGAATGCCACCGCCAAGCCGGGCCAGGGTTTCGAGGCCATTTCCCGGTTGCGGCGCGCCATCGGCGCTCTTATGATGCCGCGCCGCCCAAAGCCATGGCCGAGGAAGCCTTTGGCGGCGGGGATTGGACGATTTGGCGGGACCCTTTGAATCATGCTCCAAGCCCTTCGCAAACAGACCGGCTCCTGGATCGTCAAGATCCTGCTCGGGCTTCTGATCCTCAGCTTCGCCGTCTGGGGCATCAACGATATCTTCCTGGGTGAACGCGACCCGGTGGTGGCGGAGGTCGGCGGCGTCAAGATCACCAGTTCGGAGCTCGAGCGCGAATTCCGCCGCGAGCTCGCCCGCGTCTCGCCGATGTTCGGCGGCCGTCTCGACCGCGAACAGGCGAAGCAGCTGGGTCTTCTCGACGGCGCCCTCGACGGGCTCATCGACCGGGTGCTGTTCTCCCTCGGGACGCGGGACCTCGGGGTCGCCGTCAGCGAAGAGCTGGTTCGCCGGACGATTCACGCCAACCCGGCCTTTCACGACGACCGCGGCCGGTTCGACCGGCGCCTGTTCGCCAATGTCCTTTTCCAGAACAATTTCACCGAGGACGGTTACGTCTCCGTGTTAAAGGAGAATTTGGCGCGGTCGCAGCTGACCTCGGCGGTTGCCTCCTTTAGCCAGGTACCGCGAAAATCGGTGGAGGCGATCTACCGCTACCGGCAAGAGCGGCGCATCGCCGAGCACGTCCTCGTACCCGCCGCTTCGGTGACGGGTGTCGGCGTTCCCGATCGGACCGCCATCGAGGAGTTCTACAAGGCCCATTCCGGCCGTTACATGGCGCCGGAATACCGCGCCGTGACCTATGTCAGCCTGGATCCGGACAGCCTGGCGGCGGAGATCCGGGTTTCCGATGACAAGCTGCGCGAGGCATACGAGGCCCGGCGCGACGAGTTCACGGCCCGCGAACGGCGCCAGGTCGATCAGATCGTCTTGACCGACGAGGCGACGGCGCGCCGCGCCCACGGCTTCCTGCTCGACGGCAGGAATTTTCCGTCCATCGTCAAGCAGCTTGGCGACGGCAAGACCAACCTCATCTCGCTTGGTTGGGTCGAGCGCTCGGATTTGTTGCCCGAGCTCGCCGATCCGACCTTCGCGCTCAAGGATGGAGAGGTCACCGATCCGGTCAAGAGTTCGCTGGGCTGGCACATTCTCCGGGTCACGGCTTCCGAGAACAAGCGGGTCCGAACCCTCGACGAGGTGCGCGAGAAGATTCGCCAGGACATCGCCCGCGACCTCGCGCTCGACGGCATCTCGGAATTCGCCAACGGCCTCGAGGACGCCCTTGCCGGCGGCGCCAGCCTCGAAGAGGCGGCGGGCAAGCTCGACCTCAAGGCGGTCAAGATCAAAGCGATCGACGGCAAGGGACAGACGCCCGAGGGCAAACCGGTGGACGGTCTGGCGGGCGATGGGGCCTTCCTCAAGCTCGCCTTCGCAACGCCCCGGGGCGAGGAAAGCCCGCTGACCGAAACCGAAGCCGGCGGTTATATGATTCTCAGGGTCGACGCCATCACTCGGCCCGAACCCAAACCGATCGAGAGCGTGCGCCAGAAAATCGTCACCGCCTGGCAGACCGAGCAACGCGCCAAGAAGGCGAAGGAGCGGGCCGAGGCCATCCTCGAGCGGGTCGCGGCGGGAGAGAAACTCTCCGCCATCGCCGCCGAGCAGAAACTCGCCTTCAAGATCACGCCGCCGTTCGACCGCACGGGCCAGGACCGCAAGCTCGGCGCCCTGCGCGTGCTGGTCGCCAAGCTGTTCGCCAGCAAGCCGGGCGAGACGGTGGTCGGGGAGGCGCCCGGCGGCGCCATCGTCGCCCGGCTTACCGAGGTCAAACCGGCGCAACCGTCAGCGGACAAAAAGACCGTCGATGCGACCCGCGATTCCCTGCGCCAGGGCATCGCCAGCGATCTCCTCGAGCAGTTCACCGGCGCTTTGCGTCAGCGCTACTCGGTGGAGATCAAGCGAAAGACCATCGAGTCCCGGTTCTAGAGCGGTTCTAGAACATGGACAATTCGCCGGACTTTCGCGTCTTTGCCCGCATATACGAGGCAAAGCGGGGACAGGTCGTGTGGACCAAGCTGGTCGCCGATCTGGAAACGCCGGTCACGGCGATGCTCAAGCTGGCCGAGGGCGAGACCAACTGCTTCCTGTTCGAATCGGTCGAAGGCGGGGCGGTGCGCGGGCGCTATTCCTTCATGGGGTTCAAGCCCGATCTCATCTGGCGCTGTCACGGCGATGCGGCCGAGATCAACCGGGCGGCGCGCACCGAGGTGGACGCTTTCGAGCCCTGCCCCGGCCCGGTGCTCGACTCCTTGCGCGCGATCATCGCCGAATCCCTGTTCGAGACGCCAGCCGAATTGCCGCCGATGGCGGCGGGCATTTTCGGCTATATGGGCTACGACACGGTCCGCCTGATGGAGCGTCTGCCCGACGACAACCCGGACGATCTCGGCATTCCCGACGCCATATTCCTGCGCCCGACGATGATCGCCATCTTCGACAACATAGAGGACGTGATCAATCTGATGACCCCGGTGTGGCCCGCCGACGGCATCGACGCGCGCGCCGCCTATGACGCGGCTTGCGCGCGGCTCGGCGAGACCCTCGAAACGCTCGACGGGCCGCTGCCCTACCGTCACGAAACCGCCGCCGGCGAGATCGCGGCGCCGGTCACCCAATCGAACACGACGCGCGAGGCCTACCACGCCATGGTCGAGACGGCGAAGGAGTATATCCTCGCCGGCGACATCCTCCAGGTCGTGCCCTCGCAACGCTTCTCCGCGCCCTTCCCCCTGCCGTCCTTCGCGCTGTACCGGTCGCTCAGGCGGCTCAACCCGTCGCCGTTCCTGTTCCACCTCGATTTCGGCGCCTTCCAGGTGGTGGGATCGAGCCCGGAAATCCTCGTCAGGCTGCGCGACGGCGTCGTCACCATCCGCCCCATCGCCGGGACCCGAAGGCGCGGCGTCGACGCCAAGGAAGACCGCGCGCTGGCCGAGGATCTGCTGTCGGACCCGAAAGAGCTGGCGGAACATCTGATGCTGCTCGATCTGGGGCGAAACGACGTCGGCCGGGTGGCCAAGGTCGGCACCGTCAAGGTCACCGAGCAGAACATCATCGAGCATTACTCCCACGTCATGCACATCGTCTCCAATGTCGAGGGTGATATCGAGCCCGGCCTGGCGGCGCTCGACGCGCTTATCGCCGGCTTTCCCGCCGGCACCGTCACCGGCGCCCCCAAGGTGCGGGCGATGGAGATCATCGATGAGTTGGAATGCTCGCGCCGCGGCATCTATGGCGGCTGCATCGGCTATTTCGCCGTCAACGGCACCATGGACACCTGCATCGCGCTGCGCACGGCGCTGGTCAAGGACGGCATCATGTACGTCCAGGCCGGCGGCGGCATCGTCGCCGATTCAGAACCGGAGGCGGAATACCAGGAAAGCTGCAACAAGGCCAAGGCGCTGATCCGCGCGGCCGAGGAAGCGGTGAAGTTCGCCGCCGCCAAGGGCTGATGCCTATCATCCGCGACGCCCTTTCGGCGATCGGCGCCCCGGGCCGCTTCGCCCTGCTCGGCGCGGTATCGGGATCGGTGGCTATCACGCTGATCTTGGTGTGGGTGTGGCCGACACCGGACCATAGGTTCCTCGGGTGGAGGCCCTTCGAGTGGCTCGCACTCTCGCCCAGCAGCGTGTTTCCCGGGTTGGTTTTCGGCCTGTTCATCGGCTTGGCGCTCAATCGGGGCGGCCACGCCGGGCCCCGCACTTTCGCCGCCTACGTGGCGGCCTCGACAGTTTCCTATTTCGCCGCCTTCCACCTCGGGCTCCACATCGTTGATCACGCCGGACCCTTGTTGCTGATCGGCATGATCGCCGGCCTCCTCGGCAGCGCCTGCCTCACCGGCCTCGCGGCCTGGATGTTC
>JADFPK010000129.1 GCA_022562375.1 Pseudomonadota bacterium | reverse complement strand
TGCCCCACCACATGGCGGCCGGGATGCTGGCGAAGGCCTCGGGCTGGGTCTCTTTCTCGATCAGGTACATCAGGCTCGAGGCGATGGTCAGTAGGGTCAGCATCAGGACCAGCGCCGAGAACAGCGCCCGGCGCTCGTTGCTGACGACCGCCCCAAGCGTTTCCGCCGCCGGCGAGTACCGGGTCAGCTTTAGGATCCGCAGCAGCCGAAAGACCCGCAGGAACCTGAGGTCGATCGCCACCACCATGGCAAGGTAGAACGGCAGGAAGGCGAGCAAATCGAAGATCGCCATCGGCGTCGCGGCGTAACGCAGCCGGGCGAGCAGCGGACCGACGCCGCGCCACCGCGGATTCTCGGTGCAGCTCCACAGCCTGAACCCGTACTCCACGGTGAACACGGCGACCGAGAATATCTCGAACATCCGGAACCCGGCGGCATGGCGCAGAGCCAGGCTCTCGACCGATTCCAGCAGCACCGCCAGCACGTTGAGGGAGATGAGCACGATCAGGAAGAGGTTCAGGGCGCGGCCCCATCTGTTCTCGTGCCAGGTCCCTTCGAGCAACAGGTGAATGCGTTTCTTGGGCGCCAACTTCCCTTGCCTCCCTGATCGCGCGCGGCCCGGCGCACCGATGCCCCGCCCGGCCCCCCGATCTATATCATAATCACCCGAGAGTCCCCAGATGCCTCCCGCCGGTCGCCGGCGCGAAGCTTTCTTGGATTCTTATTGGGTATTCAGGCGGTGGGGGAAATAGGCGGGACGGGCAAGGCGGGGGCGGATTTGCCAGAGGTACCGGTATTGTTGACCGCCGCGTCGCCGATGCAATGCGTCAAGGGAGCCAATTAAAGTGTTTTCAGCAACGAGATGATGGGATAGGTCGCGATCAGCGCCGCCAGGGCCGTGAGATAGAATGCCGTCAAATGTTTGACCATGATGTCCTCCCGGGTCTCCCCAGGGCCTGTTCTTTTTCGGGGGATTTTTTTGACGCCTCCCTGAGAACCAAGAAGAATGTAACACAAATTTAAATAAATTCCAAGCATTTATTTACTGTATATTAACCATATTTCTTAATCGCAAGTATTTACCATAATATTCGCGGCGATCTTTTCTTTATTAGTAGCGTGCGGCGCGCCCCTTGCCGGTTCGGTCCCGGACGCCGGGGGCCCCGGTCCCGGGCCTCGGGGGCGATTGGCCGGCGCCTGGTTTTTTGTTATCCTCGCCCCGCAAGCCGATCGGGGTGTCCGATCCGGACGCCCGAGCGGGGTATAGGTTCGGAGGGAGGCGGCGCGTGCTTTGCGGGGTGTTGTTCAGGGCTCTCATCAAGGAGGGCCGGCTCACCGTCATCGATGCCGGCGGCAAGAGGCACGTCTTCGGCGAGGACCGGGCGCCGGCGGTGACGATGCGCCTGCACGACCGGCGGATCGAAAAGCAACTGTTCCTCAACCCCAACCTCCATATCGGCGAAGCCTACATGGATGGGCGGCTGACCGTCGAGGATGGCGATCTCTACGACCTCCTCGACCTCATTCTGAGGAACGTCGGCTGGGGCTATGGCCATGGGCTGGGCGAGGTGCTCGCGGTGTTCCGGCGCGCCGCCAGGCGTCTGATGCAATTGAACACGCTTAACCGGTCGGTGCGCAACTCGGCCCACCACTACGATCTTTCCCACACCCTCTACGACCTTTTCCTCGATCGCGACCGGCAATATACCTGCGCCTATTTCGCCACGCCGGAAGACGGTCTCGATTTGGCCCAGGAACGGAAAATGCGGCACATCGCCGCCAAGCTGCTGCTCGAGCCGGGGCAACGGGTGCTCGAGATCGGCTCGGGCTGGGGCGGCCTGGCGATCTATCTCGCCCAGGCGACCGGCGCCGAGGTGACCGGCATTACCCTGTCGGAGGAGCATCACAGGATCGCGACCGGCCGCGCCGAGGCGCTCGGGCTGGGCGATCGCGTGCGCTTTGTGCTCAAGGATTACCGCGAGGTCGAGGGCCGGTTCGACCGCATCGTCTCGATCGGCATGTTCGAGGCCGTCGGTGTCGCCTACTTCCGCCGTTTCTTCGAGCGGATCCGGGATCTCCTGAGCGACGACGGGGTGGCGCTCCTGCACTCGGTCGGGCGCCTCGACGGGCCCGGCGCCACCAACCCGTGGCTTCGCAAATACATCTTTCCGGGGGGTTACGCGCCGGCCTTGAGCGAAGTGATCCCCCATGCCGAGCGGGCCGGGCTGTATATGACCGACATCGAGATCCTCCGCCTTCACTACGCCGAGACGCTCAGGCGCTGGCGCGGGCGCTTCATGGCCAACCGGGACGAGGTCGAGGCGCTCTTCGATGAACGCTTCTGCCGAATGTGGGAATTCTACCTCGCCGGCAGCGAGGCGTCGTTCCGCCATGGCGGGCTGATGGTGTTCCAGCTACAGTTGGCGGCGAAACTCGACACCGTGCCGCTCACCCGCGATTACATCACCGATTGGGAACGCGCCCATGAGGGGGAAGCGGAGGCGGCCGAGACACGGCGCTTGCGCAAGCCAGGTTCCTGACCGGCCATTATGAAAGGCGGGCGGGGAAAAAAGCACCACCACGACGGAGCCAATTAGAGACATTCCTGGGAGCGCGATTCGGTGTAAATCGCAAGCTCCCTCAAGCCCCTGAGATCCAGGACTTTCGCCGTCTGATGGTTGACCTCGAGAAGCCCTTCGTGGCGCAGGCCCCGGAGGATGTTGGAGACATGGCCCCTGGTCAGGCCGAGGGCATCGGCGATGTGCTCCTGGCGCAAATGAAAGGGGAAGGCCTCGCCGACCATGGCGCGGCTCGCCAAATGATCATGAAAGTCGAGCACCAGCCGGGCGATCCGTTCCCGTGCCGTCCGCCGGCCGAGGTCCAAGAGCCGCTCGTTGGAGTTGGCCTGGCAGGAGGCCGAATAGCGCAGCAGTTGCCATTCATATTTGGGCTTGCGCCTGAGAAGATCGCCGAACTTCTCCTTGTCGAACACGCACAAGCTGACCTCGGTCAGGGTCTGCACCGAATGGGGCATGGCCTTGAACCAAAGCGCGTGCAGGCCGATGAAACTTCCCGGCAGCAGGAAATCGAGGATCTGGCGGCGCCCGTCGGGCAGCAGCTTGTAGGCGAAGGCCAACCCGTCGTAGACGGTGAAGACCTCGTCGACCGCCTTCTCCTCCCAGTAGATGTTGCTGTTCGGCGACAGGACCCGCTCCCCGGCCCGCGCGGCCTGGAGGAATTTCAGCGCCCCGGCGGGCAAGTCCGAATAGGCCGCGAACCGGCGGGCAGGCCAGGCGGCGCAGTCGCCGGGCCGAAGGAAAGAATCAATCTTTCTCGCTGTGCTTGGGGTCATTTTCTCCTACCTCCTAGACGGACTGAACATGCGTAAACTGTGTTGTTCCTTGCTTGTTGGCGAATTTGCAAGCTAGAGAGCCGAGGAAGCGGTGCCCCTTGGCGCGCTTCTTTTTGTCGTGTGTCTCGTCCCGTTTCCCCCGCTTCTCTTTGCAGGGCGGTGCCGGTTAGGCTTGGTTCTCTTGGCCGGGAACTTCGCCGTAACGGTCGTCCCCATCCCGGGTCCACTATCGAGATCGAGGGTGCCGCCGTGAAGCTTCACCAACGATCTCGATAGCGAGCCGGATCAGGCGGCCCGAATCGTCTGCAGGAACTTGTCGATCTCGTCGCTCATCCGCGTCGCCTGCTGCGACAGCTCCTGGGTGGACGAGAGCACCTGACCCGAGGCCGCGCCGGTTTCCGCCGCCGCCTTGGAGATCCCCTCCATGTTGCTCGAGACTTCGCCGGTGCCCTTCGCGGCCTCCTGCACGTTGCGGGCGATCTCCTGGGTCGCGGCGCCCTGCTCCTCGACCGCGGACGCGATCGCGGTGGCGATCTCGTCCAGTTCGCGGATCACCTCGGCGATCCCTCCGATGGCTTTCACCGACTCCTCGGTCGCCCCCTGGATCGCGCCGATCTGGCCACCGATCTGTTCGGTCGCCTTGGCGGTCTGGGCGGCCAGCGACTTGACCTCGCTGGCCACCACCGCGAAGCCCTTGCCGGCGTCGCCGGCGCGGGCCGCCTCGATGGTGGCGTTGAGCGCCAGCAAGTTGGTCTGGCTGGCGATGTCGTTGATGAGCTCGACCACCTCGCCGATCTTCCGGGCGGCTTCGGAAAGGCCCTCCACGGTGGCGTTGGTCTTCTCGGCCTCTTCGACCCCGTTGCTCGCGATCTTGGTCGCCTGGCTGACCTGACGGCCGACCTCCTCGATCGAGGTCGACAGCTCGTCGGCGGCGGTGGCGACCGTCTGGACGTTGGTCGAGGCCTGTTCCGCGGCGGCGGCGACCACCGCCGACTGCCGCGTCGACTGCTCGGCGTTGGCCGACATGGACTGGGCCGTCGATTCCATCTCGGTCGCGGAGGAGGAGACGCTCTCGACGATCTCCTTGACGCTGGACTCCAGATCGTCGGCCAGTTGGAGCTCCGCCTGGCGCTTCTCTTCCTCGGCCTTCTTCTCGGCCTCGGCGCGCTCTTCTTCCATCCGGTCTTTCTCTATGGCGTTGTCCTTGAAGATCTGGACCGCGCCGGCCATGTCGCCGATTTCGTCACCACGGTCGGTCCCCGGGATATCGACGGACTTGTCACCCTTGGCCAGTCTCTGCATGGCGTCGGTCATCTTGGCGATCGGGTTGGCGATGCCGTTTCCGATCAGCCACGCCAATCCGATGCCGACCAAAAGGGCCAGGCCGATGACAACCCCGATGAGGACAAAGGTGAAAATAACCGTCCCCTCGTTGTCCGCCTGGCGTTGTTCCATCAATCCCGTTTCCTCGGCCCGGAAGTCGGCCATGATCTGCCGGAAGCGGTCGAAGTATTGCTTGCCGCGGGCCTCTCCGATCAGGTCCGCCATGTCGTCCATGTTCTTCGCGTCGCCGATCTTCCGGCGGAGCGCGATGGTCGGTTCGGTGACATTCTTCTGCCACTCCGCGATGGTCTCGGCGGCCTCCTTCAGCAGCTGCACCTGCGCCGGGTTGTCGTTAACGGTCTTCTGCAGGCTCGCGCTGAGCTCGCCGAATTGCTTTCTTCCCCCCTCATAGGGCGCCAGGAACGCGTCTTGACCGGCCAGCAGATAGCCCCGCATGCCGGTTTCCATATCGACCGCCGAGGCGAGGATGGCGTTGGCCTCCGCGATCACCTCGTAGGTGTGGGTCACCCATTCCTCGTTTTTTTTCATGATCTCGAGGTTTTCCTCGACCTTCTTGCTCGCCTCGGCTTCCTCCGCCTGGCGTGCTTTCATCAGCTTCGCTTCGACCTCGACGAAGGCGGCGATCTGCCCCCGGAAGGCGTCGAAGAATTTCTTGCCGGCCGCTCGGGACACCAAGTCTTCGATGTCCTTTAACGTCTTGGTACCGGCGTTCACCTGGCGGCGGAGCGCGAGGGCCGGCTCGGTCACCCTGTCGACCCAATTCCGGATGGTTGTCTCCGTCTCCTTGAGCCGCTTCACCTGCGCCGGATTGTCGTCGACCGTTTTCCGCAGGGCCTTTATCTGCTCGAAGAACCCGGCCTTGCCGGCTTTGTACGGGTCGAGGAATTCCTTTTCGCCGCCAAGAAGGAAGCCGCGCATGCCGGTCTCCATATCCACCGCGAAGGCCAGAAGTTG